>NZ_JAUBTI010000141.1:0-14130 GCF_036702415.1 Microcoleus sp. D3_18a_C4
TTGAGCAACATCTTGCCTTCTGTTAAAAGGTGGCTACTTTTAGCTGCACTCATTTTTTAGTCTAAACTACAGTAATTCAGCAAGGAAAACTCCGCCGCCTCGTCATCAAAAACTCGCAAGGGCGGACTTTGGCAGACATTCCGCTGATGGCTGGATTGGTAGGCGGCGTTGCCGGCTCAGTAGTCTTTCCAATTGCTGCTGTACTTGCTACAGTGGGGGCAGTTGCGGCTCATTTGACTGTAGCAATTGAGCGCAAAGAATAGTCCTTAGTAATTAAAAATCTTCTCTTCAAGTCCGCGAACGCGGACTTTGTTTGTTTAGTAGCGATTTCAATCGCCGAATTGTCTGATCAACGTGAGATATTGCTTCTCAAGAACAGGCAAGATGCCTGTTCCACAAAGAGTAGATTTTCTTGTGGAAGGGGCCCCAGAGTCCGTTCAAAAGGCTGATTGACAATGGTGCAACATCTCAGATTAACGTAAATTATCCGGTACTCTCGCCGCAGGTTGGTCTAAATAATTGTAAACAATCCGCGAAATTCGACGCACAAAATCTCTCACAATCGGGTCATTGTAAGGACGTTTGACAAAGATTGCCGCTAAATAACGCTTACCGTTGGGCATATCTATAATTCCTGCATCGCCAACTACAAAGCCGATATCTCCGGTTTTGTCCGCAATAACTGCACCGGGCCCCAAACCGGAGGGCAACAGCGTTCTAGTTGTAGTATTCCGCAATAATTCTAAAGCTTGTTCCCGACTCTGTTCAGAAACTAATTTATCGCGAGACAGCATCGCCAGCAACTTTACCATATCCACAGAACTTGTGGTATTTGTTCCTTGAAAATCGCCGAGCCAATTGCGAATTCTGGTATCAGTTAATCCCCAACTGCGAAAACGCTCGTTGAGTTTAGCAATTCCCCCCAAACGTTCAATAATCATGTTGGTGGCTGTATTGTCGCTGATGGTAATCATTTTATCTACGGTTTCTCTGATGCTAAACCGAGTGCCATTTGGTCTGTCTTGCATAGTTCCAGAACCGCTGGCAACTAAGTCGGACTTCATAACTAATGTTTCGTCTAGGCTAACTTTGCCTGCGTCTACATCTTGATAAAAAGCAATCAGAATGGGTAATTTGATGGTACTGGCGGCCGGAAATACTCGATCGCCCTTGATATCCAAATAGTTTCCTGTATCTAAATCCAGAAAAAACATTCCGGCGCTGAGGGATCTATACTGTGCGATCGCACTTTCGATTTGAGGCTTGATTGCGCTCATTTCCGAACCTGTTGACATCCCCAAATCAGTGGAATAGTTTCTCTGATTTCCCGGCGAAACAGTGGGCGTAACTTGACCTGCTGCTTGTTCTATGCGGGTAATAGCTGTGGGTATAAAAGACTCGTTTCCCGCTATTTGCTCGGGATTTGGCAACTGAAATGACCAGCGCGTGGCAGATTCTCTAATGACTCGGACTTTTTGCGGGTCTAACTTATAACCTGGAGTTAATTGTATCACTAACCTGGTAGTTCCGGTGTCAAATTGCCCGACTCTAATTTGTTGAATAGCTGAGTTGTAGCTTTGAGGAGTTTCGGGATATTCCAAAACTATTCCCGGTAAATCAATTACTAAGCGGGTGGGATTAGCAATTAGTTTAACTTCCGGCTGAACTCCTGAATCTGTGGTTAAATTGAGTTGGTTTTCGCGGGCATCGAAGTGCCAAGATGTTAGTGTATCAGCTTTTGCGGGAAGGGCGATCGAGAAAAGACTAAGGGCGGCCGGCAACAGCCATCGCAGTTTAGGAGTCATGTTTGAAGAGAAAGAATTTAACGGCTGCAACGAGAAAGCGGCGGTCACAGTGTTCTCGACCGCTTTCGAGACGAAGCACCTAGCATCATACAGTCAACTCTTGCCCGCAGCCGTATTTTTTTTATTTTCTCTGAGAGTATTCCGTTTCCGGGACTCATATCAAATCCGGTTCTATTACCCCTTTTTTTTCGAGTCTCGCGGAGGGAGACGAAAGTTTGTACAGGGGCGAATTTTAGTGGCAGAATTCTTGTTTTGTAGACACAAAATTTCTTCACCTGAGATGAATTCAAGTTAGGCGACTTCCCGATTTCTAGCATCTTCAAGGGAGTCGATCGCGGCTTTGAGAAAAACTTTTCCTTTAGCAACAAATCGGCGATCGCTCAAAGGATCGTAAGCTTCCCAATTACCGCTAACTTCGCGATCGCGCCACAAAAACCAGCAGCGGTAGATTTCCCCGCTATCTATATCATCGCACAAAGCCAGCCAATCATCCCCCGTGAGAGCGCTGGCATCTAATGCTACCAATTCCACCCACGCAAGTGCAGTGCAGGCATCGATCGCCTCAGCATCAACCGAGTCAGATTTTGTAGCTATAGGTTGCGGCGAACAGAGTGTAGACTTCATAATTTCTCCTTAATTAAATTAAATCAATCAATGAATTTGCCTATTTATGGAACTGACCCGGTACGCCAAGTGGAAAAACTGTGTTTTGATAAATTTCTGGTTCGTCAAATTTACCAGCGGCTGATGCTTCTGTTAAATTATTAAGTGTATTAATTGTGAAAATGGCGGCAGTTCCCAAAGCGGCCATTGCCAGTCTGTGTAAGATTTTGTTCATTTGGGTTCTCCTTTTTTGCTTGGTGTATCTACTCTAAAAAGTTAAATCGTCATTAGCGGCGGAGATTGGGGAGTTAAGAAAAACTTTTTCTCCTCAAATATATTCAACTGTTGAATCCGTTATCAGGACAGAGTTTGAGGAGTCGATCGCCCTAAAAACATCTCCAAGTAAAATCCCTTAAATTCCGGCTAGCTGACTATCTTCCTTAAAATCGCCTAAAATAGGGACTTAAGGCGTTAAAATTTCTAGATTCGTTCCCCTTTCAGTGCAAGCGAAGTGCTCAAGTCAAAACGCGATCGTGGTCGCATTCTCACTGCCTCTGGCTTAAAGAAACTTAACGAGGCGCTCCAAGAATGGTCTGACCGACATAACATTAGAGGTACTCTGACTGAAATCGAGGCTGAGTCTGGCGTCGGTGCCGATACTGTCAGCAAAATTAAGCAGGGTAGAGAAGGTGCGGATTTGAGTAAAATTCGACAGTTGTTCGCGGCTTTTGAAATGACTCTGGCTGCTAGCGATCATCGATCGGCTAAACTTGAGGAACCGGAAAATTTAGACGAGCTGGACAATTTGCCACCAGCGGGGGAAACAGCCAGCAGCCGCAGAATTGTTAAAGTATTTGTGAGTTATCGCAGCGCCGAACCCGATCGCGAGTTGGGAAAACAGTTAGAAACGGCCTTAAGCGCGATCGGTCATACAGTTTTCACAGCAGAAAATAACATTAGATTAGGAGATAATTGGTTCGATCGCATTAATTTCTTCCTCCAAGAATGCGATTATTTGTTGTTGCTGCTGCCGCCAACGGGAAACCAAAGCGAACTACTAACATATCAAGTTCAGCAAGCAAAAGAACTACAAGACTCCCGCCCTGACAGAAAACCAATAATTCTCCCCATCCGCGTCGGTTTTCCGCTGAACGCGCCTCTAAATCACGACTTGCGGGGCTATCTGTACCGCATCAAACAGAGGGAATGGAAAACCACCGCCGACACTCCAATTATTATCGAAGAAGTTCTGAATTTGCTAGCAGAAAAACCCGCACCCGTCACTGAACAAACGGAAGATATAACACAAAAACAGCTATTAGAAATTAGCAACGACGAAATACCTCTACCCGCCGCCGAACCCGAATTACCGGGAGGACAAGTCGATGTCGCTTCTCAATTTTATGTAGAACGCCCGCCCATTGAAGAACGCTGCTATCAAACTATTGTGCAGCCCAGTGCCTTAATTAGAATTAAAGCACCGAGACAAATGGGTAAAACTTCCTTGATGGCAAGAATTTTGCATCACGGAGCCCGTCAAGGCTATTGCACCGTGCCGCTAACTTTTCAGTTAGTAGATAAAGCCGTATTTGCCAACTTAGATAAATTCTTAAAGTGGTTTTGCGCTTACGTCGGCCGCGAGTTACACTTACCAAATCAATTAGACGATTATTGGGACGAGATTTTTGGCAGCAAGGTCAATTGCAAAGATTACTTTGAAAAATACATTTTGCCGCAAATCGACAGTCCTTTAATTTTAGGATTAGACGAGATCGATCGCGTTTTCCAATATCCCGACATTGCCGAAGACTTTTTAGGACTGCTGCGGGCGTGGCACGAAGAATCGAAGCGACGCGACATCTGGAAAAAACTGCGATTAATTGTAGTTCACTCCACCGAAGTTTACATCCCGATGAACATCAATCAATCGCCTTTTAACGTCGGACTGCCCGTAGATTTGCCCGAATTCAACTCTCAGCAAATACAAGATTTAGCAGCGCGCCATAATTTGAATTGGTCGGATGCAGAAGTTGAAAACTTGATGGCAATTGTCGGCGGTCATCCGTATTTAGTGCGAGTTGCATTATATCACATTTCGCGTTCGGATTTGACACTAGATGAATTAAAAGAAAGTGCTGCAAGTGATGCGGGAATTTACAGCGACCATTTGCGCCGCCAATTGTGGAATTTAGAAGAATATCCAGAGTTGGCGCAGGGGATGAGAGAGATTGTAGTGGCGGACTCTCCGGTGCAATTAAAGGCAATGCAGGCGTTTAAATTAGACAGTTTGGGGTTGGTGAAATTGCAGGGGAACGAGTGCGTGCCGAGGTGCGAACTGTATCGACAATATTTTACAACACATTTAGGAGTTAATTAATTGGATATTTTAGCTCGTTAATGACGTAGAATTAGCAGTATGGGGAAAGAGCAGCACAAATATCGCAAAAGAGCGATCGCCCCGGCTTTCCCCTGTGCAGTATCAACGTAAAATAGGATCGATGACTGAAGAAACCGTCACTCTGAGAAAGTCTCTTGACTTAGATAAATTAATTCCACTTCTGCCACAAGCAGAAAATATTAACTACTGGCGCGAGCTCAACCCCAATTCAACTATTTCCGATCGACCATTTGAAGGCTTTTCACAATTTTCGGGAATCCAAAAAGCAGAAATTGACGAGTACAGGCTGCAACTGCGAGAAGAAGGCTATTTCCAAACACCTAGCGTCATACCTGCTGCTACTATTCACCAGATGCGCGACTGTATAGAAAATGTCCGAAAAGCAGGGTTTCCGACAATGTTTGCCCTCGTCTACGATGTCTTCTATCAAGTATTTGGTTACTTTAACTCAACCTTGACAGGAATTTTGGGAAACGGCTACAAGCTAGTTCCAAATTTTTGGGTTTATTACATAGAAACTTCTGACAGCGGCAAAGGATTTGAGCCTCACCGCGACGCCGAGTACGAAAATACTATAGACTCCAACGGTATGCCGACAGTGCTTACTCTCTGGGTGACAATTACTGAGGCAAATCCCCTCAATTCATGTATGTACATGATTCCGGCAAACCGCGATCCAGAGTATGCTGAAGCTATCAAAAATCTCAAGACAAAAGCTACTAAATTTGCCTTGGAAGATATCCGGGCTTTACCGACACAAGCTGGTACTCTATCGTGCTGGGATCAATACGTTTTTCACTGGGGAAGCCGCAGCAGCAGTCGGGCTAAATCGCCTCGAATTAGCTATGCTGTATATTGTCAGCGAGGGGATATTCCACCAGTTGATGATGCGATCGTCGATATCCCATCTGTGCTTGATTTTCCAACGCGGTTATCTTTGATTTGCAGAGGTTTGTATCGCTATTCTTACGCCAGTTTACAGCCATCCCCACAGGCGGAAGCATTGTTAGATTTCTTGAATAAGCATAGGGAAACTCTGAACAAAAGTTAATATAATTTTCCCAAAAAGCCAGTCATCTCAATTTCGGTTGCATCGGAATGATTTAACCGCTATTGACGCAGAGGAAGAGAACAGAGAGATGGGGATAAGTAACCTGGATTTGGTATGATTTCTGTAATTAATAATCAGGCGAACAATGCCCGTGAACGATATTTTTTTGATAACTTCCGACAATTGGCTAGACTGGATTACTGTGTTTGGTTATCTAGGTTTTACTGCTTTCATTGCATGGCGCGTGTTCACCACAAAGTAGATATATCATGAAATTATCTTCTTCCTCTTCTTCTTCTTTATTACTTCGCGTCCTTCGCGCCTTCGCGGTTCGTTTAACTTGTAGGGTGCGTCAGACGAAGTTTTAAGGCGATGATTCAAAGTTTAGGATCTGACGCACCTTACTAATTGTGCCTGTTGCGATAAGCTGTTACGCATTTAAACCACTAACGAGGCTTGTAGGGTGCGTCAGTTAGAACACTTACAGGACTTGGGAAACACTTCTGTACTGACGCACCCTACTATCTTGTAGGGTGCGTTAGATGAAGGTTTAGAGAGGTTTTGTAGGGTTGTATTTAGATATAATTCTCTCATAAATCTCATAATTCTCTCGATCGAAACAGCAAAAAATTACTTTTGGAGAACTACCATTATTTTGTATATATTCCGAGCATACCTTCACTGCAATCTCACCTGCTAGAGCTTTAGGAAAGCTGTAAATGCCGGTGCTAATGCAAGGAAATGCCAAACTCTCAAACTCTCGCTCTGTGGCAATCTGCATACACTTACGGTAACACTCGGCTAAGAGTTCCGGTTCTCCATCATTACCCTTCCGCCATACTGGGCCTACTGTGTGGATGACGAAGCGTGCAGGCAATTTATATCCCTTAGTTAGTTTAGCATCTCCAGTCTTACATCCTCCAAGTAATCGGCATTCTTCAAAAAGTTCCGATCCTGCTGCTCTGTGTATTGCTCCATCTACTCCACCACCACCAAGTAAGCTGCTATTTGCAGCATTCACGATCGCATCAACTTCGAGTTTTGTGATGTCGCCCAAAATAACTTTCATATCCTACAATAGTAAACTGTAGACAACTTTAGCACAGAAACTCGTTATCTAGTCTTGCTCTCAACTTTCGCAAAATCGGAATTTGCTCTAACTGTTCCGGCCGTATATTATCCCAGTTTAACCCTTTCGGACGCGGATAAATTGTATTAGTTTCAATTACCTCCTGGGCAGTAACAATCCAATTCAGCGCCCAATCGTGAGCTTGCATTGGTAAACGCAAATCTTCGACTATTTGCAAAGGATGCACTGTTGTTACAATTGGCGTATCGATTTGTACTAACCCGAATTCCTGCAACATAGCCAATTCCAAATCGGCAAAACCTGCACCTTTCCCGGTTCTTCCACCGCCCGGCCCTGCTGCTACGCAGCCGACTATTACTAAATCAATTGGCTCCATTTCTGCAAAACTTACCAATTTTCCGCAAGCGAGTGCTTGACGGGCGATCGCACTTTCGGCAATTGATATATTTTGCCTCTGCAAATCCTCAGCGGTTAACTCAACAAAACAGCGATCGTCTGTCAAGCGCGGTACTGCCATATACAGGCGTTTTCCATCTTGCAAAGCTCGCATCCGCACCGGATTTTGCGCCGCATCTGGATTGCACTTAATCGTTTTTGCTTGTTGCCAAATTGGTAAATTTGCCAATTTTTCCGCCGCCAACTGGGTCCCAACAAAGTTGGGAATATGACCAAACGGATCGCCAACAGATGCGGCTTGCTGCTTCAGCGAAGACCAAATTTCAGCTCTTAACTTGTCTTTGTCGTCGTTATATCCAGTCCAATCATTTTTCATGTTATTAGGCCTTATTGGTGGCGGGAAACTGCGCTAAAATTGTATGGTGCGTCCGACTTTCGTTATAGGGCAATTATTCAGAATTTCGGTTCTGACGCACCTTACTAATTGTGCCCGTTTCGGTAGATGTAAAGAGATATTTTAAATGATGTAGTAGCGGTTTAAACCGCCGAATGACTAAAATGTGATCTTTTTATTGTACCATTTTATCCTATGGATTATACCACAAAACCCAGTTACTATCAAGTCGGTGGGAGTTTGACAAATAACGCTCCCAATTATGTGAAGCGGCAAGCCGACGACGACCTTTATAACGGATTGAAAGCCGGGGAATTTTGCTATGTTTTGAATTCCCGGCAAATGGGCAAATCTAGCTTGCAGGTGCGGACAATTCAGCGGCTGAGAAATGAAGGAATTGCTTGTGCTGCGATCGACATTTCGGAAATTGGCAACCGCGGCGTCACTCCCGAACAGTGGTATGCTGGTTTGCTACGCATTCTGGAAAATAACTTTAACCTGTCGGATATTGTCAACGTGCGGACTTGGTGGCGCGATCGCAATTTTTTAACTCCGGTTCAAAGATTGAGCGAATTCATCGAAACCGTACTGTTACCCAACATTTCCAGCAATATTGTCATTTTTATTGACGAAATCGACAGCATTCTCGCCCTAGATTTTCCCGCCGACGATTTTTTAGCGTTAATTCGATCGTGCTACAACAAGCGCGCCAACAATTCAGAGTTCGATCGCCTAACTTGGGCCCTCTTAGGCGTAGCATCGCCGACGGATTTGTGCCGCGAGAAAAATGCCACCAGCAATACCCCTTTTAATATTGGCAAGGCGATCGAATTAACTGGTTTTGACGAAACAGAAGCGCAACCGCTAGCAGCGGGATTGGCAGAGCTTACAGACAGCTCTCAGGAAGTTTTGAGAGAAGTATTGTATTGGACTGGCGGGCAACCTTTTTTGACTCAAAAGCTGTGCAAACTCTTGCTGGAAAATGCAGATTTAATCCCGGATTTACCCCAGGGCGGGCACGGGGGCACCGCCCCTACATTCGGGGGGAAAGATACCATCCAAAATCCTCAAGAATGGGTTGAAAAGGTAGTACGCTTGAAAATCGTGGAGAATTGGGAATCTCAGGATATTCCAGAACATTTGTCCACAATTCGCGATCGGCTTTTCAAAGAAAACCAGCGGATTGTCAGGAGACTAGGATTGTATCAGCAAATTTTAGAACAAACTGAAAGTGTGCCCGATGGTAGTGCCGAACAAATGGAGTTGCGCTTAAGCGGATTAATCGTTAAGCGGGGGGAAAAACTAACAATTTCTAATCCTATTTATCAAGCTGTATTTAACCAAGGACTAATTGAAGAAAAATTACAAAAACTCTCGCCTTACTCGGAAGCAATCAAAGTCTGGCTAAATTCTAGCTGTGAAGATGATTCCCAACTGTTGCGAGGGGATGATTTGCAGTCAGCATTAGTTTGGGCGGCAGGAAAAAGTTTGAGAAACGAAGATTTTCAGTTTTTGACTGCCAGCCAGAAAGTTATTTTGAGCGACCAAAATCAACTGCTGCATTTAGCTACACTCGAAACCAAAAAAGCTGTAGGTGATGCCGAAAAAGCTTTGATTGAAGCTGACTCTGCCAAACAAAAAGCCAAACAGTGGATCGGCATCGGTTCTGCGGTACTTGCAGCATCGTTACTGGCGGCGATCGGCTTTTCAACTCTCGCTTACCAGCGGTTTAAACTGGCACAAGCAAGTATTGAAATCGAACAAAATGGCAGCGATGCTTTACTGTTGGCCGTATCTCAAAAGACAGAAAACAGCGAAGCTTTATCAGAAGCTTTATTGAGGGCGATCGCCTCCGGTAAAAAATTAAAAACATTGGTTGAAACTAAACACAAGCTAGAACAATATCCGGCAACTAGACCGCTATTAGCCTTACAAATAATTCTTGATAAAATTAGCGCAACACAGCAGACAAAAGCCTCATCAGTTCCGCCAACAAAGATAAACTGGAAAGCTCATAAAGGTGCAGTTACCAGCGTCAGTTTTAGCCCAAACAGGCAGATTTTAGCAACCGCAGGAATAGACGATAGAGTTCGGATTTGGAATTTTTCCGGGCAAAAAATTGCTGAATGGAAAGCTTTGCAGCAGTCAGTTAATATGGTAAACTTTAGCCCCAATGGTAAATTTTTAGCGACCGCCGGAAGGGACAGCACAGTTAAAATATGGAATTTATCAGGGAAAAATATTTCTACTTTGAAAGGAATTAAAGGATCTGTTACCAGCATCACTTTTAGCCCGGAAGGAAAGTTATTAGCGGCGGCAGGGATAGACAGCTATGCTGCAATTTGGGATTTGTCTAAACTGCCACAATTAGTATCGCCTAGCCTGAAACTCCCAGGTCACAACGGCTTAGTGAGAAGCGTAAATTTTAGCCCAAACGGCGATTTCATAACGACTTTAGATGGCAAATCTACAGTGCGACTTTGGAATTTGTCGGGCAAGCTGAAAAAAACACTGCCTGTTCAGGCCATTGGGCTGAGTTTCACTCCGGCTGAACACCAGTATCGCTTTGCTACAGTAACATTGAATGGCAAAGTTGGGCTGTGGAATCTGTCAGAAAAAGAATTAGTTAAGGAATTTCAAACCTTGCATTTTGATGCGAAATCAATTAGTTTTAGTCCCGACGGAGAACGGCTTGCTACAGTGGGAATTGACAAGACTGTACGGCTGTGGAATTTAGCGGGGCGGCAGGTTGCTCAATTTGAGTTCGAGGAGAATGTTGTTAGTGTCAGTTGGAGTGGAGAGGGAAAGCAAATTGCTGTAGCTGGAAGCAACGGCACTGTCTGGTTGAGGCAGGTTGAAGGGTTAGAAGAATTGCTGAAGCAAAGCTGCAATTTTTTCACCACTCAACCGAAGTATTTTACAAGAGTTTCAACTATCTGCAAGTAGGGACACGGCAATGCCCAAAGCGTGTCAACTTAACGTTAAACCGATAGTCCGACAGGGGTTGAAACCCCTGCCTCAAAGCTAAAGTCCTCTTGCATAGGACTAATGAGTTCTTCAGTCCTCTTTGAGAGGACTTTAGCTATAAGCCCCGTGGAATTCATTCCCTGGCGGACTGCCGGGTGAGCGGGAGGACTGGCAGACGAAAAGCTTAAGTTGACACCTATGGGCACGGTGCGGTGTCCCTACTAATGATTATCAATTTACTTTAACAGGCGAAACACTTACATTAGGATTGGCCACTCTTTTTAAGAGTTCTTGTCGGGCTTGTTCGGGATTTTGACCTTTGGGTACTTGATATAATAATCTACAGGAACCGTCTTGAGGATTAGCTGCACAAATAATTAGTTGACCGTTGCTAGATGCACCTGCTGTGACAACATTCTCCCAGCTTCCTTGCGGTTGCGAGTTGTTGAGAATTCCTGAGACTCTGGTGCACCGAGTAATCGCATCTTCTCCTGATTCATTGAAATAGTTATCAGCTAGCCACAAAATAACGGGAATATTTTTGCCTTGTTGGACAGCAATTGTAGCTGGCCGGCCGCCAGCAGCGCCGCAGAAGAATGAAGGCGCTTGGGCCAAGGCTGGACTGTTTGCTAAAATCTGAGCAGCAAGGGCAATAATTGACGCGCTAAAAGCTGACTTTAAGAGCCGAAATTTCATGAGCAGTAATAAGCTTTTTCATTTAAGGTTACTAATAGTCTAAAAAGTTAAACTGTTTGTTGCCGGGAAGATTAGGCATTTAGAGAAAAAAATAAAATTTATTGGGCAAATTTTTGCCTTGGCACACACTGGCCTCATCTAAGCCAAAATTCCGGGAAAAAAGCTCGCTGACAAACACGAAAGGCAGAAAATAGATGCAGCCACAGGGGGCCCCGGCGCGAAGGTATAGGGTAAAGGAGTGGTTTTTGAGCGTTTTTTGCGATCGCCTCGCTCTTCCCGATCGCGCCCCACCTAAATGGGAACCTGTGTTACCATCGGTAAAAATATTCTCTTTAATAATCAACAATGGGCAATGTTCTGGTGCTGAACGCCTCCTACGAACCCCTTAACATCACCAATTGGCGAAGGGCGGTAGTTTTGTTGCTGAAAGGAAAAGCAGAACAGGTAGAACACAACGGGAAATTTATTGCGCCAAACTTCCCGCTACCAACTGTGATCCGGCTGCGGCATTACGTCCGAGTTCCCTATAAGGATATTCCGCTAACCCGCCGGAACATCTTGCACCGGGACGCACACTCTTGTCAATACTGTAGTTATACGGGGGACGATTTAACCCTCGATCATGTAATTCCCCGATCGCGCGGAGGAGGCGACTCTTGGGAAAACCTCGTCACCGCTTGCGTGCGCTGCAATGTCAATAAAGGCAGCCGCACGCCAAAAGAAGCGGGAATGCCGCTGCGCTATCCGCCGAGGAAACCTCACAGCGGTCTTTATTTTGAAGTGACTAAACACGTTAAGAGCGGTATGCACAAAGAATGGCAAAAATATGTAATAGGCCTTTAAAACCCCTGTCAGCGCAAGCGCGGGGGTTTTTTGCGGGAGTTCTGAGTCCTGAGATTGCTTCGTTCCGGGCAACACACACTCTTTGCGTGAATTAAAAAATTAAAGAGAGAATTTACGCTCTTAAATCAGGTTTGTCGTAAAAAGTATGGGCTTTGACAAAAAGGCATCTACAAAGAAACCTGGTTTAAGATCGAATGTCGTGCAAATCCTGAAATAGTTAAATTGTTAATTTTCAACGATGAAAGACCATCCCCCTAACAATTCCGATGAAACATCCGGCAATCGCGAAGGTGAACTTGAGGCCAGCAGCGAGGTTGTACCCGCAGTGAGTGCCCCTGGGAAACGGCGCAGCAAAGCCGAAGTTGCTTCCGAAGACAATCGCGGCCGTCTCCGCGAGGAATTGCACGATCGCAAAGTTGAGCAATTTCGCCAAATGTTCGATCGGCACAAAGGCACTCGCCAGTTAATCTTACTGCAAGATTTTCCAGATCCCGACGCACTTTCGAGCGCTTGGACTTACAAATTAATCGCCGAACAATACGATATCCAATGCGAGATTATCTACGCCGGCGCCCTCAGCCACCAAGAAAATATTGCCTTAGTTAAATTGACAGGGTTGCCGTTGCAGCGCTGGACGGTGGAAACAGTAAAAACTAAGGATTTGTCGGTGTTTCAGGGCTGCGCTTTCATTGACAATCAAGGGACGACTTGTAACTTAACCGAGTATATTTTAGCGGCTGGAGTTCCGATCGCCGCCGTCATCGACCATCACAATTTGCAGGGGGAAATGAACGCAGAATTTACCGATTTGCGGCCTCAAATCCGCGCTACAGCCACGATTTTTGCCGAGTATTTACAGTCTGGACTCCTAACTCTCGACGCCAGCGTCAGTCTGCACATCAAGTGCGCTACAGCTTTGATGCACGGTTTGCGATCGGATACGATCGCCCTCAGACAAGCTCAGGAGGAAGACTTTCTAGCTGCGGCTTATTTGAGCCGGTTTTACGACCCGCAGTTGCTGGATGCCGTGTTACAGTCGTCTCGTTCTAAGTGGGTGATGGATGCGATCGAGCGATCGCTCAAACACCGCACCGTCCAGAATAATTTTTCGATCGCCGGCATCGGCTACCTCCGCTATGACGATCGGGATTCTATCCCCCAAGCGGCGGACTTTTTAGTAACAGAAGAGAACGTACACACAGCCGTTGTTTACGCAATTGTTCACGACAAAGACGAAGAAATTGAAGTAGTAATTGGCTCGCTGCGAACTAATAAACTTACTCTCGACCCCGACGAATTCATTAAAGAAGCCTTCGGTCAAGATGCTCAAGGACGCTTTTTTGGTGGCGGCCGAAGTCAAGCAGGAGGTTTTGAAATTCCGGTGGGATTTCTTTCTGGCGGCAATGAGAACAGCGATTATGCAAGGCTAAAATGGGAAGTATTCGACGATCAGATCAAGCAAAAGTTGCTGCATTTAATTAGTCCTAAAGACAATCCTGTTTACGATCATTAACTCTGGAGTTTCTAGGTGCGGTATTGATTCCAGCAACAGCCTGGGAATGCCGCTGGGTTAGACCTCCGGTTGCTACCATCTTTTGCCGTGTTTTTTTCTCCTTCCGGGCAAAATCTCAACTTGATAATCAGTCCTGCCCGCACTTCTACTCTCATCAACCGGGTTTTTAACTCTTATTGAGGGTTGGAACTCACGCCCAGTGCACTTCTGTCATGAACAGGCTATCCGGCCTGTTCCACAAAAATTAAATTTTCTTATGGGGAGTAGGGGTTGGGCAGGAGAACCCGCGCATAAAAAGCTTAGGATCGCGAATTAAATAACTTACAATTTTAATTGTTATTGTGGGATGGGCGTCCCGCCCGTCCTTTTTGGAC
>NZ_JAUBTI010000142.1:0-13948 GCF_036702415.1 Microcoleus sp. D3_18a_C4
CCCGTTGATAGGCGTTAAGTGGAAGTCCTGAGAGGGATGAAGCTGAGGCGTACTAATAGACCGAGGGCTTGACCTCTATTTCTACATGGTGATGATGATGACTTATTTCTCTGCAGTCTTCAGGGTTTTTTACCCTTACAGTTTTTCTAGGTGTCTATGACGCAGTGGCATCACTGGGATACTATTCCTTTTTCCGTTGTTAAAACTCCGGGTTGCTAATCTGAGGGAATAGGAGCTGATTGCGTCTAATTTTCATCAATTCCGCAATAGGTGCATGGCAAAGCTCCCTCCCTACTCCCTCCGCTTCGCTGCGCCCACGATTGACCGTATAATCCAATTCAAAAGCTACTATGACGGCGTTGCGATCGCCTCGACGACCGTAAGGCGACCGATCTATTTCGGAATTCCCATAAGCTTGAGCTTGTGTCCTTGTAAAATCGCACAACTATAAGCAACTATAAGCTAAAGCTATTAAAAATCTTAAATTTTTATTAATATTAAAGTTTTGAGGCGGTCGTCACAAGGGTAACTTTTTTCAAGATTATAGCCGACGGTTTGACAGTCCTTAAACCTTGCTGCGATACCACTGCGACATTTAAACGCTGTTACAGCTTGTTTCAATTTGCCGATATTGGTGAGTAAATACCAGTCTTCATCTTCGCCACTATTTCGATATTTTCGTTGCCCATAACCAGCGACATCAAAACAGCCAAATCCTTGCTGCTGATTTTAACTCCTGTCAAATAAAAGCTCGTACCTGCTACTAAACCACACTCACTCAACCGCTTAAATTCCTCTCCTTCTTCTTGAATATAGCGTCCCTGTTTTACTCTCAAAACAAACCTTATGTTCTTTTCACACAGCCAAATTGCCAGTTTAATGATCGCAAATTCAGGCGTTTCCTAAAAGGACCATTTTATATTTTTTTAGCAGACCAAGAATGGGGCAGATTAAGCTTTGTTGTTCTCGGATGTTGCTACAGGCACAGCGAAGGCAATATCTGCTACTACAAAGGTAAAGCTCTCTTGTCCCCAATCAGGCTAATCATCAACATATTTTTATCTCGCCACTGCGTTCTATCAATGGCGACCTTCAACTCTTGTTTCTTTTTAAATTGAGTTCTCCAGATATATTTAAGCAGATGAAACCAAAGCTTTTCTATCTTGAGGATAGGTAGCTTGAGAAACCGTTGAATAGAACGAACGTCGTCGGCTCTCAAACATGATTGGGTATGGCATCAATTTCGCCAATAACTCAATACTCACTTGTTTATGGGTTGGGAGCAGAAAAACTAAAATAGTCACAGTCAAGTATTCGGTGTTTTTGAGCTGGTGTTGGAAACAAATTTGGTATGATTGAGGTAACATTTTTAACTGATGGGGCTTCTTAACAAGACTGACCCCATATTTTTTTACCAAAAATCGGTCCTAGCCCCGTCATCTGTATTGGTTGATATATTTTACCATAAGCTCAGGAGAGCTAGAAACGTTGTTATATATTCCTGCGTCTCGGATTGATATAAAAAAAGAAAATTAATAGTGTAGGTTTTGTTTCTCAACCTAACCTACACTATTAATAATTTGTGTAAGGGGAATGTTTATTCCTAACTCTCATTATTCACGACACGGAAGTTACGGAAATACGGATAACTGTTGTTTTCCTGATTCCTTCTTCTTTCTTGCTTATTCCTTCTTCTTTCAACGTCCCCATTCCTAATTACTAATTCCCAAATGACTCGCTTAGCCACAACAATAGAAGCCATACTTTACCTAAAAGGTCAGCCAGTGTCGATCGCAGAAATCGCCGAGATTGCCAAGTGCGATCGAGCCGAAGCCGAAGACGCCATCATCGAACTCATGTCTGACTCGTCCCACCGCGACAGTGCATTAGAAGTCGTCGAAACCCCCACAGGATACAGCCTGCAACTCAGAGAAGAGTTTGCCAGTTTAATGCAAACTTTAATACCTCCAGAATTAGGTGTGGGAGCTTTGCGGACGCTGGCTGCGATCGCCCTCAAAGGCGGCATCGCTCAGCCAGATTTAGTTAACTTGCGAGGTTCAGGAGCTTACCAACAAGTGCAGGAACTTGTTGAAATGGGTTTCGTCCGCAAACGGCGACCGAGTGAGGGGCGGTCATATTGGTTACAAGTTACCGAGAAATTTCATCGGTACTTTCAAGTAGACCAACTGCCAAAACAATTGCAACTTGACTTTCAGGCAAATTTGTACCCAAGCAATGACGAGTAGTTTGAAGTAGAATGTAACCAGCCAGAAATTAAGAATCGCCAAATGGTTTTTCACCCTGACTTTGACACATCCAATGCCCAACAAACCGCAGTCAATCCACTGCTGAAGTACCTCCAACACCAATCCCCGGAGGTTCTAGCCCGCGTCGCCAAGTCTGTCAGCCCCGACATCAGAGAAATAATCTCTCATAACGTTCAAGGACTTGTCGGCGTTTTGCCTTCAGAAAATTTTAACGTCGAAATTACCACCGATCGCGAAAACTTAGCAGGTTTGCTAGCTTCAGCGATGATGACAGGCTATTTTTTGAGGCAAATGGAGCAAAGGATGCACCTCGAAGAAAATTTAGCAAGCACCAGCTCGATTAAACCAAACTCACCCAAAGACAAGTAAAAAAATCAACGGGTTGGGGAAGCAAGAAAGATGAAAGTTGTTCAGAAAAATCCATAATCCTGAATCATGGAGGCACAGGGAATTAAGAAACCGGGCTGTTAACCGGCTATCCCTAGCGCTACACCGAGGATTTTGGTGAAAAAACCCGGTTACTGCTTCCAGGACTATAAAGCATCAGATTCATCTTCCATCCTCCACCCTTGCAACTAATACCAATTTCAAAAAAGAATGCAACTGCAGATAAGATCCAAATCCTTATGCAGTAAGTCATTCTTAATTTTTTAATCGAAAATCGAAAATCGAAAATCGAAAATGGTATTACCCACCGGCGGAGCTACCCGATAGGGGAAAAGCACCCGGACGTACTTTAATATTCTGAACTTGACCCAAACGGTTAATTTCCAGTTCGAGTTCTTTGCCCACAACCGTGTTTTCCACCCGTTCTTGCACGTCCCCTGGAGTGTTAACCGCAATTCCGTCAACTTTTTGAATGACATCTCCGGGACGCAAGTCGGCTTTTTGAGCGGGGGAATTTTCCACGACTCGCGCCACAGCTACGCCTTGATCGAGGGTAATTTTATTATTATTATCGAGCTGTTTGTTGAGTTCGGCCTTGGTGGCTGCAGTCAAGCTGACCATTTGAATGCCGAGATAGGGATGTTCGGCTCTACCTTTGGCGAATAGCTGATCGGAAACTCGTTTGGCGGTTTCGATCGGAATTGCAAATCCCAAGCCTTGAGCGTCCGCGCGGATAGCGGTATTGATGCCAATTACTTCGCCTTGGTCGTTGAGCAGGGGGCCGCCTGAATTGCCGGGGTTGATGGCTGCGTCGGTTTGGATGAAGCGGACTCGCTTGTCGGGGATGCCGACTTGGGAACTCGATCGACCCGTAGCGCTGATAATGCCCACAGTCACGGTATTATCGAGACCTAAAGGATTGCCGATCGCGATCGCCCACTGTCCCGGTACAATATTGTCCGATCGACCCAAAGCCACCTGCGGCAGTTCCTTAGCATTAATCTTAACCACAGCCACATCCGTCAGCGGATCGACTCCCTGCACCTTACCCTCAAACTCGCGGCCGTCTTTGAGAGTCACCTTGACAGTATCAGTCCCGGAGACAACGTGAGCATTAGTAACGATGCGGCCGTCAGAAGTGAGAATAAACCCGGAACCCGTACCTCTCTTGGTTCGTTCTTCCGGCTGCGGCAAATTCTCCCCAAAAAACCGACGAAACAAAGGATTTTTGAATGCTTCGGGCACTTGATTCGCCACCTTGCTGGAGGCGTCAATCCGCACTACAGCCGGGCCGACTTTTTCGGCTGCTTCAGCAATAAAATTGGGATTGCTGCGATCGACTGCCCGATTTTCCTGAACTGAAGGAGAGGGATAGGGGGGGATTTGCTGGCGTACTACTGGCAAAACCAATCCGGTTTCCAGATTGTTTGAGCCTTGCAGATAGCGATTTCCCAACCATCCCATACCTCCGCCGATTGACAGCAGAGTCACATAAAGGGTCGCTTGCTTAAAAGATAAACTCATTTAATAACTCCCGCTAAATACCTCATCCCCGCAGACAGGTTCCTAATCAAGCTTTTTTGTCTTGGCGACGGGAAGGAAGCGGGGCGGGGCGTACCGCTTCCTCAAGAACATAGCTGTTAACAGGCAGGCGCCCATCGGCATCACAGGCAATTTTGCCGGATTTGCCAAGAGCGAATCAAACTAATAATTCTCATCCTAACTTGGCTTAGCCTGGGATTTACAGTCTGGGGGGTGGCTAGAGCTTGTAAATATGCAATTTTACAGGATTTTAAAATTGTCAACTGTCCGAAATGAATACTTTTTTATGTACATAATGACTTTGAAACGCTTATTTCCGCTGATTTTTGCATTAATTTGGTCGATCGCACCCGTTGAGAAAACGGCGGCAAATACCGAGATCCCACCTGCAAATCTTCCTTTAGGTACACCTGTAGAAAACCCCGACCCGGCCCGCGATTGCCCGAGTCCGGCTATGTCTCGGTTGCGCCGCCACACTGTGGCCCAGGGCGAAACAATAGAAAGCATCGCGCTGCAGTACAATGTGATTCCTGGGGCGCTGATCGGGATAAATCCGATGTTGCGGGGCGGTGGAGTATCTGCTGGAAGTGCGATCGTCATTCCTCCGTACAGTGGCATGGAGGTAGAAGTGCCTGCGGGCTGGAATTGGCAAAAACTGGCAGAATCTTACAAAGTGCGCGCAGATTTGCTATTTGAGGCGAATGGGTGCAGGCCTTTGGGGAAAACGGTGTTTGTGCCAGCGGTGAATAGGTTGATCGGGCCTTCTATCAATCCCGATGCAACGCCATCGGTGCAAGGATTTCCGCTGCCCGCCCCTGCAGTGGAAGCTTTGCGTTACGGGCGGCAATTGCATCCGGCGCGGCGCGAATTTTTTTTCCACAGCGGCGTAGATTTTTTGGCGTCGGAGGGTACGCAGGTTTTGGCGGCGGGCGAGGGGACTGTCGCTTTTGCCGGGCCGCAGGGGGATTACGGGAATTTAGTGGTGGTGAACCATGAAGCGGGGAAGCAAACGCGCTACGCTCATTTGAAAGATATTGCGGTAAAAGTCGGTCAAAAAGTGCAGTCTGGAGAAGTTTTGGGAACTGTGGGGACGACGGGAAAACGGGACATTCGGCCATCTCATTTGCATTTTGAAGTTCGGTACAATTCCGGTTTGGGTTGGGTTGCTGAAGACCCGCTGCTTTATTTGCAAGCGACTATTAAAAAATAGGATTGTTAGTGTGCTGGGGGGGTGACAACCCGCCCCAAATCCAGACTGGGTAAGGATTGAGCTGTGTTGTGGTAAAAAAAGATAGGCAGCAGAATTGTTACACGATTGCCTATCGCAAAAAATATGTTACCAACCTTTTACCAGACTCACTTACAAAAACAACTGACGGAAACCCCGTTTATTTTACTCACAATCTTTTTGAACCTGATAGAATCCGAGAAACAAGTAACGATCGCACTAATCGGGTTCCCATTAATCACTTATTGGTGAACAACTTATTGCCCGATCGCACATTTCTCTCAAATTCGATCGCCCGATCAACAAAAAACCCGATCGCACATAAACCCAAAAACCCGATCGCACATAAACCCAAAAACCCGATCGCACATTTCTCTCAAATTCGATCGCCTTGAAACCGACTGAAAATTTGTCTGCTTTGTGACACAGCCCGCCGGGGGTTGAAACCCCCGTCTCATAGCTAAAGTCGGTTGAAACCGACTGCAAATTCGCATGAAACCGATACACATCAACTAACTCTTCAGTCCTCTTTCAGAGGACTTTCGCTTTGAGACAGGGGTTTCAACCCCTGGCGGACTCGGCGACGAACCAACTAGCCCCTGGCGCGGACTAACTAACGGACTAACAAATCAAATTCGATCGCCCCCATCAATCCCAAAAAACCCGATCGCACATTTCTCTCAAATTCGATCGCCCCTTTCCCTAAAAGTCGATCCAAATACTATCTCTGAAAAATAAAAATCGCTCGCTCTTTTTAAGGCAAGTAACCCAAGGTAAATAATATGATATTTTCTAATTGTACCAGTATCTCTGGATTGACTTCACCAATTTTATTTCGCAATCTTGTTTTATCCAAAACTCGCAGTTGATGGCATAATGCAACAGAATCTTGAGTTAATCCTCCCTCGCCGCCGGGAATCAAAACACAGGAAGGAAGAGAGGCACGGCGCAGATTAGTTGTGAGAGGAATACTGATAACAGTAGTTGTGTATCTCGAAATTGTATCATTTTGAAAAATAATTGTGGGACGCACGCCTGCTTGTTCGGAACCTTGTGTGGGATCGAGGTTGGCAATCCAGATTTCACCTCGTCTGATTGTCATGCCAAATCCTCATGTTTGAGGAGTTCTGAATATTCGCTGATTCCGAGTTCCGCCAGTTGTCGGTCTTCTTCGGCAAATTCGCTGTAGAGTGCAGCTAAGTTAGTTTCGTCGATCGCAGGAATAGTCACTAATCTGGCACGGAATTTCAGGAAGCTAATAAATTCAAATACTTGTTGGAGTTGTTCTCGATCGAACTTTTCTAATTCTTGTTGGATTAACTCTCTCATGACAGTCATTTTTGGTGTCAAGTTTTCTGTATTATAGCCCGATCGCCCATCCACAAAAACCGATCGCACATAAACCCAAAAACCCGATCGCACATTTCTCTCAAATTCGATCGCCCATCAACAAAAAACCCGATCACCCATCCACAAAAAACCCGATCACCCCATCCACAAAAAACCCGATCGCCCCATCAACCAAAAACCCGCTCGCGGGGCCCCAGAAACCGGGTTTTTTCCGAAATACCTCGTTACAACCCACAGATTCGGGCAAAAACCCGGTTTCTTGGATTATCGCCCGCCGCTAACTCCCTCCAATCGCAGGAAATGCACCCTGCCCAATTGATCCCCCGCTACAACTGTCACTCCATCAGGGGCGATCGTACAGCAATCAAACTCATAATCTCCGCTGAAACTAGCAACTTCTTTACCGCTAAGCAAATCCCAGATTTTCAGGGTGTTATCCAATGAAGCGGAAATCGCGGTTTTGCCGTCTGGTGCGATCGCCACTGCATTTACCGAGCTAGTATGACCCGTGAGGGTTAATAGTTCGGTGCCTGTCTCGGTGTCCCAGATTTTCAGGGTTTTATCCGATGAAGCCGAAATCGCTGTTTTGTCGTCTGGTGCGATCGCCACTGCATTTACCGAGCTAGTATGACCCGTGAGGGTTAATAGTTCGGTACCTGTCTCGGTGTCCCAGATTTTCAGGGTTTTATCCGATGAAGCCGAAATCGCTGTTTTACCGTCTGGTGCGATCGCCACTCCTCTTACCAAGCTAGTATGACGGGTGAGGGTTCTAACTTCCGTACCTGTCTCGGTGTCCCAGATTTTCAGGGTCTTATCCCGTGAAGCGGAAATCGCTGTTTTGCCGTTTGGTGCCATCGCCACTCCTCTTACCGCCCTAGTATGACCCGTGAGGGTTAATAGTTCGGTGCCTGTCTCGGTGTCCCAGATTTTTAGGGTTTCATCCCCTGAAGCCGAAATCGCGGTTTTGCCGTCTGGTGCGATCGCCACTGCATTTACCCAGTCAGTATGACCGGTGAGGGTTAATAGTTCGGTGCCTGTCTCGATGTCCCAGATTTTCAGGGTGTGATCCCATGAAGCCGAAATCGCTGTTTTACCGTCTGGTGCGATCGCCACTGCTGTTACCCACCAAGTATGACCCGTGAGGTTTCTAAGTTCGGTGCCTGTCTCGGTGTCCCAGATTTTCAGGGTGTTATCCCATGAAGCCGAAATCGCTGTTTTACCGTCTGGTGCGATCGCCACTGCATTTACGAAGCTAGTATGACCGCTGAGGGTTCTAACTTCCGTACCTGTCTCGGTGTCCCAGATTTTCAGGGTTTTATCCCGTGAAGCGGAAATCGCGGTTTTGCCGTCTGGTGCGATCGCTACTGCTCTTACCGAGTTAGTATGACCGGTGAGTGTTCTAAGTTCGGTGCCTGTCTCCGTGTCCCAGATTTTCAGGGTGTTATCGTCTGAAGCAGAAATCGCTGTTTTTCCGTCTGGTGCGATCGCCACTGCTAGTACCGCCCTAGTATGACCCGTGAGGGTTAATAGTTCGGTACCTGTCTCGGTGTCCCAGATTTTCAGGGTGTTATCGTATGAAGCAGAAATCGCTGTTTTTCCGTCTGGTGTGATCGCCACTGCTAGTACCGAGCTAGTATGACCCGTGAGGGTTCTAAGTTCTGTGCCTGTCTCGGTGTCCCAGATTTTCAGGGTGTTATCGTCTGAATCCGAAATCGCTGTTTTTCCGTCTGGTGCGATCGCCACAGCCCATACCGAGTTAGTATGACCGGTGAGTGTTCTAAGTTCGGTGCCTGTCTCCGTGTCCCAGATTTTCAGGGTGTTATCGTCTGAAGCAGAAATCGCTGTTTTTCCGTCTGGTGCGATCGCCACAGCATTTACCGAGTTAGTATGACCGGTGAGTGTTCTAAGTTCGGTGCCTGTCTCCGTGTCCCAGATTTTCAGGGTATTATCCCATGAAGCCGAAATCGCTGTTTTACCGTCTGGTGCGATCGCCACTGCCCATACCGACTCAGTATGACCGGTGAGTGTTCGCAAACATCCTTCTCCTGCCCGCTCTAAATTAGCCTTTAAAGGCCGCAGCCAAAGACTATCTTTCCACTGCTTGGCCTGTTCCAGCATCCCCTGAATTTCAGGCATTTCAAAATCTAGCAACCTCCCCAACAATTGCCCAGCCAGTTGCGTTTTATCCCTTTCCAAAATGGGCGCCGACTTGCGAATAGCCCCTTGAATCAACTTCAGCGTTCCCGCTTGCCCCTCCGACAGCAAAACATCAGAAACTCTCGCCCAATCGTAATCCTCAATTAACGCTTGAACCCCCACCGCCTCCAACTTCGCCTCAATAAAATCAAAATCCGTTAACAACTGATGGAGCCTTTCCCCTCGATCACTATCTGCCAAATGCCTCGGCAGAGCTTTCAAAGCCAAAAGCCGCTTTTTCGGCGACAGTTTCCCCAACCGTTCTTTAAACTTACTCATGGCCACATAAATAACCCCCAAAATTATCACAAATCAACTTTTTTCCGCCCAATTTAGCACTGATTTCCCCCAACAATCGACTGAGAAAGTTGCCATCTCTGGTCGCATTTTCCGACCGTTGCGGATAATTTAGTTGATACCCTCGAATTAACTGAGTGCAGGCATTTTCCAGAAATTGTTCGGCGCGGACAATGCCTTGAGATTGCGAGTTAAAATGGACAACGCAGCGCCGCTTCAGCAGCAGCACTAACTTTGCCCTAATTGAACTTTTCCCAACACCCGGATCTGCTTCTAAAACAAAATATCCTTTGGGATTTTTCTGCAAAAAATCGATAATTGCTTCAAAGACAAATTGGCGACCAGTAAAGTCTTGAGTGCGGTCTTGAATAATCGTTTCGCACTCGTAGGGAAGCGGCAATCGGGGCGCGGCAGTATCAACAAATCGTTCGAGTGATGTTTTAATCTGCGCCAAATCGTCGCGGATGCCAATTTCGATCGCCTCCAACTTCACCATTACTTGACAAATCTGCTGCTGCGTCGCCACCGCCTCCAATTTGTGCAGAATTTCCCCATTTTGCAGCCCCAAATCTCTCAGTTGTGCCAAAGCAATTTGGTGCAGGTTCAACAGCATCGCCGCAAACTTTTCTCCTCCCTTCGCCGCATCCAGTTTCAGCACTTCGCGGTACGCTTTCGGGAATGTTGCGTACAGCTTGTCCGCGACAAATCCCACAATTTCCGCATCGAAGGATTTGCCCTCGCGCCGCGCGAATTCGTTGACGAAAGTTGCCCAATCTGCCTTTGTCAATCCGGTAACTCGATCGAACTCTTCGGCATCCACAGAAAAAATCTTGGTTAGCTGGTCTTCGGAAATATTTAAACCCCTTGACAAGTCGGCTGTATTCGTGTTAATATCCAGCCAGTATTCAGGAGTTTTCTCGGCTAATTGACTGAGTGCTGTTTCTGGATAAGGCAAATTTTTGGTTTCGGCGATCGCAATTAGGCGATCGGACTTGGCAACCTCTCTCAAAATATAGCCGATCGCCTCACCCGCGGCCTTAATCAAATCGTGATTATCGAGAATCCTCGGATTTTTCCCCAGTTTTTCCGCCATCCGATTTCCGAGGTCATTAGCCGCGATATTCCCCGCTATACCACCAGCAATCGCCGCCAAAATCGAAACTCCGCCAACTGCGATCGGGCCGCCCATCATACCTGCTGCTGCTTGAGTTGCCGGATTGGCGATCGCATTTGAAATAACTTGTCCAATAGCCATCACCGCACTGCATCCAATTACCCTAGTTTTAAAATTAGCTAAGTCCATTAGTGGCATAAAATAAACATTCCTCTTTTAAATAGTTGGTAGTAATTATATCTTGCCGGCTGCCGTTTAGTCCGTCGGGGGTGGAAATCCACATTATGCACTATTCTCACTAAGTCTTTCATGAACAGGCAAGATGCCTGTTCTACAAAGAGTAAATTTCTTGTGGAACAGGCATCTTGCCTGTTGCTGACGCAAGATGCCTGTTCTACAAAGAGTAAATTTCTTGGGGAACAGGCATCTTACCTGTTGCTGACAATATTAATTATCTCGAAGTTCTTTTTCTTGCAAAACTTGGGTTGCCCAAACCCGATCTTCTTCCGAGAGAGACGGTACGGGTTCTTGATTATAGTCGATCCGATAATCATAGCCAGCGCGATCGTAAATACCTGCAAATATTTCTGGGAAATTAACAATAGGTTCTACATCTTCCTCACGCAAGGG
Organism: Microcoleus sp. D3_18a_C4; assembly: GCF_036702415.1. Taxonomy (NCBI): domain Bacteria; kingdom Bacillati; phylum Cyanobacteriota; class Cyanophyceae; order Oscillatoriales; family Microcoleaceae; genus Microcoleus; species Microcoleus sp. D3_18a_C4. Next base: position 11,012 of record NZ_JAUBTI010000142.1, read on the forward strand.
AAGCGGAAATATAGGTAGAGAATCGCGGAGATTAAAAGCATAAAGTTCGGCAAACGGACGGCGATTACTGGGACTGACTAAAATCCGATAATCGCTTTGAATAGAATTATTAAGAATGGGCATAGATTCCCATTTTCGTAGTAAATCGATTTCGACTAAATTGGTTAAGCTACCTAAAATACTCTGGCGTTTTTTGAGATAAGTAATTCTTCCTTCTCCACTACGTTTGTTGACAGGAGAAAGAATTTCAATTGCGGTGACAACTTGTTTCGTTGCCATTTCTCGCACTTCCAAGTAAGTCTGTTTAATTTTTTCAGGAGCAGGCACTTTGACGGTAGTCGGAAGTGTTATACTTACAGTGGCAACTGAACCTGTAGGAATATTCGGGTTATTAGATTGACGCTTAATCGCGACATCGGGTATACCTACTAAAACAGACTCGCTGTTACTGTCATTTGGATCGGTAATTTCATAGATGCGTTTGTCGATTGCAACCTCATATTTAGGGCGAATTTGAGGCATGATGGTATCAGCGATCGCGATAATCAATCTATTGTGAGTTTCCTGCCAGAAATCGGGGTGTTCTAAGTAGGGGTCCATTCCAGGAAAAGGTGAAGGCATAGGACTGTTTTCCGATGTATTGACTTTCAAATCATTTTAGCATTTTTAATTTTGTAGGTGCGTCGCTTTAAAGCGAGGCAGAGCCTCTGGATATAGGTTCCCAGGCTGGAGCCTGGGAACCAGTTAAAGCTTGTCAAGAACAGGCAGGATGCCTGTTCCACAGTAATTATTGGAGATGTCTATTTGTAGATGAATTTAATCTGTTGTGGAACAGGCATCTTGCCTGTTGCAAAGAGCGGGGTTTCCGGCCCGCCCCACAATAAATTTAATCTACTGTGGAACAGGCATCTTGCCTGTTCATAAAATTATAGACACCCCAAATATCAACTACAAAACAGCAGCCACACTTGCCATCAACAACCCTTGAAACAATTTCACCCCATCAGTTTCGCCCAACATCGGATCTGATGCCCTCTCAGGATGCGGCATCATTCCTAATACATTGCCTTGGCGATTGCAAATACCGGCAATATTATTTAACGAACCGTTGGGATTCCCAGAATTGCTAATTTCGCCCGCCGGAGTGCAGTAGCGAAACAACACTTGATTGTGATCTTCTAGTTCTGCTAAAGTATCCGCATCAGCATAATAGTTGCCTTCACCGTGGGCGATCGGCAAATCGATGATTTCACCCGAAGTATAAGCCGCAGTCCAACGAGTATTACCGCGTTCGACTTTCAAAGAAGCCCGATCGCAAATAAAATTCAATCCCGCATTCCGCACCAGAGCACCGGGCAACAAACCAGCTTCAGTCAACACCTGAAAACCGTTGCAAATACCCAGTACAAGTTTGCCCTGTTTCGCGTGTTCCGCAGTAGCCCGCATAGCCGGAGAAAAACGGGCGATCGCGCCGCACCGCAAATAATCTCCGTAACTGAAACCGCCGGGAATTACAATGACATCAATATCCGAAATATCGGTATCTTCGTGCCAAATCATGCGAGTTGGTTGGTGGAGTAACCCTTGAGTCACCCACACCACATCGCGATCGCAATTTGAACCAGGAAAAACAATAACTCCAAATTTCATAAGCTGAAGGAAGAAGGAAGAAGGAAGAAGGAAGAAGGAAGAGGTGTCAACTTAAGACTAAAATCTTATGTTTTTCTCGCTTGTATCAAAGTCTAGATCCCCCTAAATCCCCCTTAAGAAGGGGGACTTTGAGTGTTCCGAGTTTTTGTGTTTTTAACGAAGACTTTGAAAGCTCTTGTCCTCGCCTTTTTAAGAGAGACTTTGAACACTCTTGTCCCCCCCTTATTAAGGGGGGTTAGGGGGGATCTCCGGGTTGAAAAACACCCTAGGACAGAGACTTTCAACGCTCTTGTCCCCGCTTTTTAACAAAGACTTTGAATGCTCTTGTCCCCCCTTATTAAGGGGGGTTAAGGGGGATCTCCGGGGCCAAAAAACACACCCTACGGACGATCGCATTTATGCCGCCGCTGTCTCCACAGCAACAGGAATTTCAGTCAAATCAAAGCGATAATTTTCAATCACTGGATTGGCCAAAAGTTGGTCGCAAACGCGATCGAGTTGTTCGCGGGCCTCCGACTCACCAGCAGCAGTCAGCGTCAATTCAACGTACTTCCCGATTCGCACACGCTCAACATTGTCGTATCCCATGTGTTGCAAACCAGACTGTACGGCAGTGCCGGCGGGATCTAAAACAGAAGGGCGGAGGGTAACATAGATTTGGGCAAGATATTTCTGAGTCACGGGAATGTTGCGGTAGGTGATGTGAAAGTTAGCCCCATTGTATTCTACAACCGAGCAGCGCGCCGATCGCCCTTTGGTTCGCCCAAGTAAGATAGCCTAGAAACAGGGACTGATTTGACTCTAGCAGATTACACAAAAAAATTATGAGAACCAACCGCACCCGCAGTCAGGAGCGTATTTTACACTTGCTCAAGCACTTGAATCGATCGCTCTCAGCGCAAGATATCTACTTAGAACTGCGTAACAGCGACCACAGCATGGGCCTAGCAACAGTTTACCGTTCCCTCGACGGTTTAAAGCGAGAGGGGTTCGTTCACGTCAGAACGCTTGCTAGTGGCGAGTCTCTCTACGGTGCCGCCCACCAAGATCAACACCACTTAACTTGTCTCGAATGCGGCGCATCAATTACGATCGACGAATGCCCCGTCCACCACTTAGAAAGCCAACTACAACAATCTCATTCTTTTAAGATTTATTATCACACTTTGGAGTTTTTCGGATTGTGCGATCGATGTACTTTGGCTCAAGAATCTTAGGATCGCGAATTAAATAACTTACAATTTTAATTGTTATTGTGGGATGGGCGTCCCGCCCGTCCTTTTTGGA
>NZ_JAUBTI010000143.1:0-13299 GCF_036702415.1 Microcoleus sp. D3_18a_C4
CGCCCTAAAAATACAACAGAACAGGCAAGATGCCTGTTCCACAAAGAGTGAAATTCTGTGTTCCACAAAGAGTGAAATTCTTGTGGAGTGGGCGTCCCGCCCGCCCTAAAAATACAACAGAACAGGCAAGATGCCTGTTCCACAAAGAGTGAAATTCTGTGTTCCACAAAGAGTGAAATTCTTGTGGAGTGGGCGTCCCGCCCGCCCTAAAAATACAACTTAAAGGCGAGACAGCTTACCTATTTAATTTACTCTTTTCCTATTGCTATTTGCCAATGCAAAATCTGCTAAATATTCTGTCGAGCACTGATTCTGTCACTTCTTCGCCCGTAACTTCCCCCAATGCTTGAATTGCACCGCGCAAATCTATTGTCCAAAAATCTAAAGGCAATTTATAGCTAATAGTATCTGTACATTGTTCCAGAGAAATTTTAGCTTTAGTTAACGCCGCTGCTTGTCGCTGGTTGATTGCTAAGTCTGAGTTGGCTGCTTGCAAATTTCCCCCGCTGACAGCATCTAAAATTGCTGTTTCTAAGTCTTCTATGCCTCGATCCAGGGCTGCTGCGGCGGTAACTCTACGGTGAATTTCTGAGGAAAAAGGTAATTGGGGGATGGTGTTTACTAAGTCGATTTTGTTGATAATTATAATTAGCGGGCGGTGTTTTACTTGTTCGTAAATTTCCGAATCTTCCTCTGTCCAACCAGATTCCGCGTCAATTGTCAACAACACTAAATCGGCTTGTTTTGCTGCTGCGCGCGATCGCTCAACGCCAATTTTTTCTACCTTGTCTTCGGTTTCTCGAATGCCCGCAGTATCGAGCACCTGCACCGGAATGCCGCCCACAACTAGCTGCGATTCTACCACATCTCGCGTCGTACCGGGCAAATCCGTGACGATCGCCCGATCGCTCTTACTCCACGCATTCAACAAACTCGATTTTCCTACATTCGGCCGCCCAACAATCGCTACTTTCAAACCAGTTCTCAACAATTCGCCGCGATCTGCCGTCGCCAAAATTGTTGACAATTCCTCCAAAACATGATTTATTTCCAAAGATGTTTTAGCTTCATCTAAAGGCGGCAAATCTTCCTCAAAATCAATTCTTGCCTCAATTTCTGCCAGCACATCCAAACAAGTGGTTCTCAATTTGCGAATTGGCTGCGCTAATTTTCCCTGCAAACCGGCCAAAGCACTTTGTGCAGCAGCGGGCGATTTTGCTCCCACCAAATCTGAGATACTTTCAGCTTGAGTTAAATCGAGCCTCCCGTTCAAAAAAGCCCGCAGCGAAAACTCTCCCGGCTGCGCCAATCTCGCCCCATTTTCCAAACACAACTGCAAGACTTGCTGCACGGCCATAATACCGCCGTGACAGTGAAATTCCACCACATCTTCGCGAGTAAAAGAACGCGGTGCTTTCATGATTAACAATAAAGCTTCATCGACTAATTCTTGAGTTTTGGGGCGACGGATGTGGCCGTAAAGAATGCGGTGAGACTCCCATATTTGCCGTCCTGGGGCGCGAAACAGAGTTTCGGCAATTTTTAAGGCTGCGGAACCGGAAACTCGCACAATGCCGACGCTGCCTTGTTGGGGAACTATGGCAGTGGCGATCGCTGCGATCGTTCCTCCTTTTGTTAGTGATTCAGACATTTTTAATTACTCTAAGTAGAAGGAAGAAGGAACAAGGAAGAATATTTATATAGCAATTAATTGAAATTTTTAGTTTTAGTCAAAATGATTTAATTGCATTCCAATGCCTAACTTTTACTTTTTTTAGTGTCACGCAATAGGTTCTCCATCTTCTATTGTGTAAATATCAGGTTCGTCATGCAAAAAGTCAAAACCGCCACCGCTTTGAGCAAGCTGCATAAGTTCCTGAGTCGAAGGGTACGGGATGTTTTCTAGTAATTTGTCCGTAATCGCTAATTGCTCGTCTGCGGAGAGAGATAAGATAACTTGAATTAGGGAGTCAACCAGTTGTACGTTCATTTTAAGTCATCTGTTGCTCGGTTACTAAATTATACTATAAGTTCAGGGTTTGCATCTACAGTCAACGGATACGGGCAGCAGACTGGGACTAATCTTAATGCTATAGTCCTCGACGCAGAAATTGGTTTTTTTACGGAAATACTGCATCCCGGCTTTTAACACTGCGTCCAGGACTGCTCAAATTCAGACAAGGCTCAAAGTTTGGGCGATCGCCTTTAAATTGCCGGCACCTGTAGTCCTACTACTGGCGATTTCTTCGGCGGCTTGGCACACCGGAATCAATAGCTAAAAGTTGGACACCACAGTGAGCTCTTCTGATTTTATGCGATAATGGAAAATTGATAGGGTAGAGGGCAAAGCATGATTGGTCAACTTCTAGACAGACGTTACCGCATCATTAAAGTCACAGACTCAAGTGAGGTGGGAAAAACTTATCTAGCAGCAGATACTCACCGTCCCGGGTATCCGCAATGCACGGTTAGAGAAATGCGACTCCCCGGCACAAGTTCGCAAACTCCCGAATTAGTCAAAGTTATATTTCAAAGAAACGCAGAAATAATTGAAAAATTGGGAAAACATGACAAAATTCCCGAATTATTGGCGTATTTTGAGGAAAATCAAAGTTTATACTTAATTGAAGAATTTATTGCGGGCTTACCTTTAAGTCAAGAACTAATACCCGGTCAACCTTGGGATGAAGACCAAGTAATTGGTCTGCTATCAGAAATATTAGAAATTTTGGTGTTCATCCACGAGAAGGGTTTTATTCACCGCAGAATTCAACCAGACAGAGCGATCCGGCGCGAGTCAGACGGCAAATTTGTATTGGTAGACTTTAGCTTAGACAAAGAAATTAACCCGGAACTTGCTAATTGTCATTTGTTGTCGCAAACCTCCCCGAACTCTGTTAAACGGCATGAGGCAAAAAAACAGGATTTGGCGGCTCAGGAGTTATACGTGCCGATCGAGCAATTGAGCGGCAACCCCCGTTACAATAGCGACATCTACGCTCTAGGTACGATCGCCCAGCTTGCCGTCACAGGACTTTCACCCAACGAACTGAGTGCCTTAAAAAACAACAAAAACGAAATTCCCTGGCGAAACCGGGCAACTTGTTCGGCAGCCCTAGCAGATATTATCGATCGCATGGTGCGCCCCGACTGCGAGGAACGCTATCAAGAGGCCGCCGAAGTTTTAGCAGACCTCAAACAAATCGCCGTAAAATTGGAGGTTGAGCCGCCGCCAGCCACAATCATCACGGACGCTATGAGTCAACCGCGAAGACAAAGCCAAACCAAACTCCTGCTGTTGGCTGCAACAGCGGCAGCTTTAATCTTGACGGCACTGATAATTTACTTTTGGCAGAGTCAAACTCCGGCGAGGTCAAAAGAATTGTTAGCCCGCGGCGTTATCAAGGCGCAGCAAGGTGACACAACAGGCGCGATCGCCGATTATACTCAAGCGATCGCCCTGAATGCCAGCGATGCGGAAACTTACTACAAGCGGGCAAACGCTCGCTACGACATGGGCGCAACCGAGCAAGCAATACAGGATTACACGCAAGCAATTAAAGTCAATCCTAGCCACAGCAAAGCTCTCTACAATCGAGGTATGGCCCGCCTCGACATCGGGGACAAGCGGGGGGCCGTGGAAGATTTCACCCAAGTAGTGCGACTCAATCCCAGCGACGGTGAGGCATACTCTCAGCGGGGTTTAGCCTACTACGATTTGGGCGACTACCGCACAGCAATAGAAGACTACACTCAGGCAATTCGGCTCAGTCCCAACGATGCTACAGCTTACAGCAATCGGGGTTTAGCTCGATCGGCTGCAGGCGACAAAACAGGAGCAATGGCAGATTTTACTCAAGCCATTCAAATTAGCCCCCAGCAAGCTGGCGTATACTACAGTCGTGGTCGAGCCAGGTTTAATCTGGCAGATTATCAAGGAGCGATGGAAGATTATACTAAGGCGATCGAATTGCAACCCGATCTCGCTGATGCTTATACCAATCGGTGCAGCGCTTACTTGAATTTGGCTACCTACGACAAAGCGATTGCAGATTGCACCGAAGCAATTCGCCTCGCTCCAAAAGATGAAGCAGCTTACAACAACCGCTGCATTGCTTATCTGAATTTAAAACAATTTCAAAAAGCTAGCGAAGATTGCAGTTTGACGATCGGACTCAACGGCAACAATCCCAAAGCATACAGCAATCGAGGATTAGCTCGATCGGCTTCGGGAGACAAGCAGGGAGCTTTAGAAGATTTTACTCAAGCAATTCGACTCAATCCCAGCGATGCAGTAGCATACAGCAATCGCGGTACTATTTACTCAGAACTAAAAAATTACCCTTTAGCGGTTGAGGATTTCGCTCACTCGCTGCGGCTCAACCCCAACAATGCTAGCGCTTTTTACAGCCGAGGCCTCGTCCGCCGCCAACTCAAAGACCGTGCTGGGGCGATCGAGGATTTTCAGAAAGCTGCCACCCTCTTTCTCGAACAAGGAAGAGCCGATGGTTTCCAAAACGCACAAGCGCAAATCAACGACCCTAAATAAACTATTACTCATCAGTCAGATGTTAAAAAAAGAAGAAATAAGGAAGAAGGAAGAAGAAAAAAGGCAGAAGGAAAAAGGCAAAAGGAAGAAAGAAGAAGGCAACATTACCAACTCCCCCTTACCAACTCCCCCTTACCAACTCCCCCTTACCAATTCCCAATTACCAACTCCCCGTTACCACTTCTCAATTATAGATATGAACATGGTTGGTCAACTTTTAGACAGGCGTTATCGGGTAGTGCAAATTCTCAGTTCAGGAGCTTTTGGACAAACTTATTTAGCTGTCGATACTCGCCGCCCTGGCCACCCTCAATGTGTAGTCAAACAACTGCGCCCTCCCAGCAACACTTCCACAGTTCTCAAAACAGCTTACCGCTTATTTAAACAAGAAGCAGAAATATTAGAAAAGCTGGGAAAACACGATCAAATTCCATTTTTACTCGCTTATTTTGAAGAAGGAAATCAATTCTACCTCGTCGAAGAATTTGTGCCCGGACACGCCCTAAATAGGGAAATTGTGGCCGGTCAACCTTGGCGGGAAGAACGAGTGCTGGATCTGCTGGAAGAAGTGTTACAACTTCTCGGCTTCGTACACTCTCAGGGAGTGATTCACCGCGATGTTAATCCCTCCAACTTAATCCGCCGCAAACCAGACGGCAAATTAGTTTTAATTGACTTCGGGTCCGTTAAAGAAGTTGCGAATCAAGTCAGCGAGCACGATACAGAATTTCCCCGCACCATTGCTACCGGAACTCCGGCTTATATGCCGATCGAACAATTTCAAGGCAACCCGCAATTTAGCAGCGACATCTATGCAGTCGGGATGATGGCCGTCCAAGCTATCACGGGTTTGCCCGGTACGGATTTGCCCAAATTGCAAGATCCGAGTCCTTCTCACACGGGGGAAATTGTGTGGCGAAACCGAGCTCAATGTTCTGTGGGACTAGCCAATATAATTGACAAAATGGTCTGTCACCAATTTGGCAAACGCTATCAATCGGCTGAGGAAGTTTTGGTAGCTCTCCGCAAGTTGAGACACCGCCAAGAACCGGGGAATACGGCTCAAAAGAAAAGTATTTCTCCGAGGTTACTGTCTTCGGATAGTTTTTCGTCACGTTTGGGAAGTCGATTTTGGTTGATGATTTTGGCGGGGTTCGGGGCGGCGATAGTTCTGCTATTTCTGTTTAGTTATTGGAGCCGCCCGAATCCGATTAAAGCTAAGGAATATTACGAGCAGGGAGTGGAAAAGTCTCGCAATCAAGATGCGGAGGCAGCTTTGCAGGCTTTTAATAAATCAATTCAATTGAATCCTAAAAATGCTGAGAGTTTTTATAGGCGGGGTAATGCTAATTATGATTTAAAAAAGTATCAAGAAGCAATTGCGGATTATTCTCAGGCGATCGCTCTCAATCCTAAATATTTTCAGGCTTATTTTAACCGCGGGCTAGCCCGTCACGATTTTAACGACAAGGGCGGGGCGATTGAGGATTACACTCAAGCTTTGAATCTCCAGCCCAATGATGCTGATACATATTATGAAAGAGGAGTTGCTTATTTAGAAATGCAAGATTACAAGGCGGCTATTCAGGATTTTACCGAAGTAATTCGGTTGCAGCCGAACCTTGTTAAAGCTTATCATTCGCGGGGGTTGGCTCGCGCTGGGAGCGCAGATTTGCAGGGGGCGATTGGAGATTATACTGAAGCAATTAAACTCGATGCTAAGAATGTTGATGCTTTTTACAGTCGGGGGAGAGCTCGCTTTCACCTAGGAGATTATCAGGGAGCTTTGGCGGATTATTCTCAGGTAATTGCGATCGATCCCAAGAGTGGAGATGCTTACGCTAATCGTTGCAGCACGCAGTTGAATTTGGGAGCGCATCAAGCGGCAATTGACGATTGCACTCAGGCAATTTCGCTCAGCGAGGAGGATGGGGTTCCTTACAACAATCGCTGCATTGCTTATTTAAATTTGAAGGATTATCCGAAAGCAATTGCCGATTGCACTCAAGCGCTGACAGTGAATCCGAATGATTTTAATGCTTTTAACAATCGTGGTTTAGCTCGCAGCGCAGGGGGTGACGCGCAGGGGGCGATCGCAGATTTTACAGCAGCAATCGGGTTCAATCCCAACAATGCGGAAGCTTACGCCAATCGGGCGAAGATTTATCAGGAGTTAAAGAATTACAATAGTGCGATCGCAGATTACGTGCAAGCTATTCGGATCAGTCCGAATTATGCTGCTGCTTACTACGGTAGAGGTATGGTTCGGCGCTCATTGGGAGACAAAGCAGGAGCAATTAGCGATTTAGAAAAAGCCGGCCAAATGTTCCTCGATCAAGGACTTACTGGCGGTTACAAAGATGCACAATTTGAGATTGAAAAGCTGAAGTAGTCAATCGATTTTAGATTTTAGATTTTAGATTAAAGAATTGAAGCATTGACCCCACGGATAAATACGTTCGGCAAGTTTCATCGGATACAGGTTTTTTATTTCTGGGTCCTGATTCTGCTTTCGGAATGAATCCGGGGGCTTGGATCCTGGATGCTTTCGGTCATTAGTCATTAGTAATTATTTCTCGATGTTATATTTTTATCGGTCAATATTTTATAATCTCAGATTGCTCCGGGGCTGGTTCACGCTAATCTTTAATACCAACAGAAACTGCTGGTTAACCTGCCCCGGAACGCTATTAATTCAAGCTATTATCAATCAATTTTCTGGGTCTTGAAGTCGTTTAACCAATTCATAAAACGGTTCCCAATTATCCTCAATAGCTATGGGTTCCCAAACAGCCTCAATTGTCGGTCTCAACAGCGATTGTTCGGGATTGTGCCTCCGCAAACAGTCCGCCATTTTATCCATATCATCCGCCGAGAAACTTTGCAAAACGTGATAATAAAACTGTCGCCAAGGTGCTATCAAGTCCGCCGGTTCCGCCTCAGCAAAAATTAGACTAGCATCATCTCGCCAAGTGCGATCGAACTGTCTTCGCAGTTCAAAAAAGAAATCGTGATAGGCTACTTGAGACTCCGCCAGCATTTTAATTGTCACCTTCAACAACTCATCTCCATCAGCTTCTGGCAAATCCTCAAATCCCAATCTCTTCAGCATCAATTGCCGATAAGCTGCATTATAATAATCGCCAAACTTTGCCAAACCCGCATCCATATCAGCTTGAGGAATCGCCGCTGCTAGCGGTTCCTGAAGCTTCTCTAAATTGTCCCTACAAATTAACGGTTGATTGCCGTAACAATACAGACCGTAATGGTCGAAATAAGCTGCTGTAAATTCCGGCTTGTAAGTTGGGATAAAAGCGAAAGGCCCGTAATCGAAACTTTCTCCAGTAATCGACATATTATCAGTATTCAGCACGGCGTGGCAAAATCCTGCTGCCATCCACTGAGCGACTAATTCAGCTACTCGCTTGACTAAATCTGCATAAAAGAGGGCGTACTTTTCCTGCGGCGAAACACCCGCATTACTTGCTTCTAAATGCAGTTCTGGGTAGTAATATTCAATAACAAAATCTAAAAGTTTTTTAATTAAATCCGGGCGGCGGATATAGTGCAACCTTTCAAAAGTTCCAAACCGGATGTGAGAAAGACTGAAACGCACCATTACGGACGATCGCGTCGGAGAGGGTTCGTCGCCCCGCCACAAAGCATCCCCAGTTTCAACTAAACTAAAACAGCGAGATGTCCGAACTCCCAATCGATGCAAAGCTTCCGCAGCTAAAACTTCGCGAACTCCCCCTTTGAGAGTGAGTCTACCGTCACCGCCCCGCGAGTAGGGAGTGCGGCCGGAACCTTTAGTACCGAAGTCGTAAAGTCTGCCGTCAGTCCCGCGAACTTGGCCGTATAAGAAGCCTCTACCGTCGCCTAAATTCGGGTTATATGTGTTGAATTGATAGCCGTGATAGCGAAGCGCGAGAAAGGGGCGGACGCAGTGAAATTCGCCGAACGCTTCGATGAAATGTTGGTCGGTTACTTGTGCGGGGTCTAAACCCAATATCGGCAATAATTTGTCGTTGCGGAAGCGCAGAATATGCTGCGGAAAATCGGCCGCAGGGACTTCATCAAAATAGTCGCCGCCGAGGGATTCGAGGGCTGGTTCGTAGTTGAGGGAAAGCAAAGGATTTGACATTTTTCTATTTTATCTTGAAATTGGCGATCGCTCCAAATTATATACGGGTAAGGTGCCCACTGTATTGGTGTCAACAATTGCCTCATACCCTTTGTCTCCCTCGTTTATAGACGAGTTCGATCCCCTCCCATCTCCGGGCTTTTTCATGCTCAAATTTTAACCAAGCTAAAGTTTGAGCATGAAAGATTAATGTTTTCCTCGAAGGCAAAAACTTTTTACGGTTCATTTTAGTGAGAGTTTAATTAACGGTTTTCCTTGCTAAAAATGGAGTTGATCTCATATCCGATTGACCATAATATCCCGGTCGGGCGGGTTTTTGAGATTGTCAATTATTGGCCGATGTTGTTGGTGAACCCGCCCCTACCTGATTTCGGGTAATCGACGGGACATGAGATGAAGTCTTAAATTTTTTAAAGTTAAGTGGGATTCACCAGCTAATATAGTAATCTAAATCATTTGTGAATTTCTTACTCCCTCCCCGCGGGTTCGGGGAGGGTCAAAAGATTACAACTCCTGCAAGGATTGCTATATACCTTTTCCCTGAGATATTGCACCATTCTCAAGAACGGGCTCTTCGGCCCGTTCCACAAAGAATGAGTTTTCTTGTGGAACAGGCCGAAAAGCCTGTTGCTAAACAAGTAATTGAGAATGGTGCAAGATGTGAGTTCTCCCCTATTTAAAATTCGTCAACACCCCGTAAATTGCCCAAATTGCCATCGCCCGCAAATAGTGACTCGCCCGAAAAGTCCCCCCCGCCGTAATCGCTTCCGGCGTGCGAAACTGCAACCCATTTTCATAAATCTGCTTCACCACAGCATCCGTCAATTTAAATGCTTTATCCTCCATCCCCATCTGTACCAAAAAAGCGGCCAACCCAAAATTAATCCCCGTCCAAACTTCCAAAGGATGAGTCGCATTGGGATTTTCCGGCGAACCGTTCAGCATCACTCCATTCGCCGCACCGAACTCCCCCTCATTGAACTTCAAAAAGCAAGATTCGTACACCGTTTCTAAAGCGCTGACTGCACATTCCAGCGGCACAATATCCGGCAATCCTAACAGTTTCGCGTAAAATTGACCGCACAGTTGGTCGGCCATCACCACTTCGGAATTACTCTCGCTGTCCAAACGGTAATATTGACCGTTCCACAGTTTTTCTTGATAGCTCGGTCTTGCTTGTAGCAGCCAACTGTGATATAATGCTATCTTTGCTTGAGGGTTAGGAATTATCTCCGGTGCTGCATTTTCCAAGATTTCGCCGATCGCGATCGCAGCCTCCAGCGCCGCCAACCACAAACCCCCGCAATAGGCACTTATCCCCCGCATTTGCCAGTCATCAAACGTCTGATCCGGTGCTCCTGAATTCTCAGGAATTCCGTCCCCATCCTCATCAAAAGTTTTCAGATAAGCCAAAGCCTCAACAATTGCCGGCCAACACTCTTGCAGAAACTCACAATCTGTGCCGCCAGTCAACAGGAAATCCCGATAAACTTGCAACACAAAATCGCAAGGTAAATCCTTCCACAAATTGCAATCTTGATAGCTAGTATAATTCGTTTTCTCCCAAGGATGTTCGTTAGGAGCACCCAAATCGTGTGGCGTCGCACCGACAGCTTTTCTAATAGCCGAAGCTTGATTCCAGCCAATAATTCTCGGCGTATCGTCTCCGGCTGAAATTGCCCTAGCAAACGCTAAAACCACCGACTTTTCCAAATCCGGCCACAGCATCAACAAAGCAAAAGAACCGTAAAGCCGCACGTCCAAACTTTCGTACCAGCGGTAATCAATGCACTCCAAAACCGCAAATTGACCCTTTGGATCGCGTTCGTCAGCCGCACTCCAAAGAGTACCGCCGTCTGTGAGGGCGTATAACTCGTTAAACAAAGCCATTTTAAAACTGTCTGACAAATCTTTCCGTTCTAAAATCGGTTTTTGCCAAGCTTCAATATTTTCGCGCCAAGTATCAGAATGCTTCATTGCAGTGCGAATAATCGGCCAAGCATTTTTGCCGTTGCGGCCGAAGAAATCTGTATAGCGGCGGTAGTACCAAACTCCCGATGCAAACTCAGTAACGGGCAAATCCCAAGCTATAATAAAGGGGATTTTGCGCGTTTTTCCCGGTCGAAGAGTAAAGCGAACTGCGATCGCACAAGCCAACTGTTCTCCTGCTGCTGCGGCTGTCTCGTCTTTGTCATCCAACAAGAAACCTTCAGCAGAAAAGTTGCGCCAAACATCCTCGCCATTCCCCGCCGGGTTCCAGCGAGTTTGATAGAATACTTCTACCGCCGGATTAGTAATAGTTGCGATCGCCCATTGTCCATCCCCCTCTTGCGGTTCCTCCTCAGCAGTCAACCGCGTCATCACGCAACCTATCCGGTGAAAATCTTCCACCAACAAATTAAAATTTCCGGCACTTTCTCCCCACCGGGATTGATAATCATAAAATGGACTACCATCATCTCGAACCATCACTTTCGGCGACTTGTTGGCATTAGTAAACCAACCGACAATATTCTCCCAAGTCAGCATGATGCTGAGAGTAATCGGCGCATCTGTAGGATTGTGCGCCACCCATTCAAACATGGCAACTGGGTAACTGCTTTCCTGATAATTGTTCGGCAAAATTGGCGAAAATTGCTCGCAGCTTAATTGAGCCTCAAACACATTTTCGTAAACAAACCAACTGCGCGGATACAAAGCATGATAAGTCCCAGAAGTTGACTTTTCCCTTCTTCCGTCTGCCTTCAGAATTCCATCCGTTACATCCGTTACATAATCCGTTGCCGAACTTCCTTCTTTTGGATACCATTTCCAACTAGATAAACTACCATCACTAGGCGGTTCAGTGGACAGTGCAAAAGCTTGTTTCTTGCCTTGAGTTTCTTCAAAAATGCTGAACTGACAAGCGGGCAAACTGCGAAAAATGTGCTCCCCGCCGTCAATGTGCCAGAGGTTGAAGTCGCCGCGGGACGATCGCCCGATGCAGCCGGCACCGAACCCGCCCAGAGGCATTCCGTGCCAGGGGCCATCGTCGAGATTGCTTGCGTAGCGGACTGTATAGGGATTCTCCCAACCGAGGCCGATGGGACGTTTCCAAGTGTGCGGGGGGATGTTTGGAGTAGATGTGCGATCGTTATTCATGTGATTAATCTTAGCGCTCGATCGAGCTTGACAATTTTTTTATTTAATTTTAAACTTTTATCGCTGGAACAAACCCCGATATTTCCTAAGATTGTGGACTGTTGATTGTTGGCCAAAAGCAATTGGTTTCTGGTTCGCCGGCTTCATCAATTCTCCAATCTAAAATCTCAAGTCTAAAATCTAAAATCGCTCGACTGTTGATTGTTGATTGTTGACTATCAAGCAATTGGTTTCTGGTTCGTCGGCTTCATCAATTCTCCAATCTAAAATCTAAAATCGCTCGACTGTTGACTGTTGATTGTTGACTATCAAGCAATTGGTTTCTGGTTCGTCGGCTTCATCAATTCTCCAATCTAAAATCTAAAATCTAAAATCTAAAATCGCTCGACTTCTACCACCAATTTAATAGATCGTCCCAGCGTAATCACAGGTTCTCTTTCCCAAAGAGGTTCGCTGACAATAGCAGTTTCATCTAACACGACAATATCGGGACGGCGGGCAGTAGCTGCATCTGAAAATGGACGTATCAAACAAGTACGGGGAATGAACCAAGGTAGTTTTTCGGCTGCGATGGCGATGCCGATTTGAGTTGCTAGTTTACCGCTGACGGTTTCGTGGGGGCCTGTGGGTTCCATGTCAACTAATTCTCCGTCAGCGAGCTCGTAGCGGAAGTTGTCACAATATCGATCGAGGAATGTTTCAAAAGTTAAGATTTTTGGCGCAGTGTAAGCCATTGGAAACTAATAGTTTGTTGCTAAAAATCTTATTCTATCAACTAATCAAATCCCAAATCCGAACCTTTCCCCGCGTGAACCAGAGCCAACTTTTCGTAACGCTTAGCGTGTTCCACCAACTCGGCCGCTTCTTCCTCAGAGACATCTCGCAGGCGTTTGGCAGGCACTCCCGCAACTAGCGTGTGAGGGGGAACGTCCTTGGTGACAACCGCCCCTGCACCGACGATAGAGCCTGTTCCCACCCTGACTCCGTCCAGGACGATCGCCCCAATCCCGATCAGGCAGCCCCGTTCAATGTAAGCTGAGTGAATCACGGCTCGGTGTCCGACTGTGACGAAATCTTCCAAAACAGTCGGTTTTCCCGGATCGCCGTGCAGAATTGCTCCATCTTGGATATTGGTACTTGATCCTATTGCAATTCGCTCTATATCCGCCCGCACCACCGCCCCGTACCAGATACTAGCGCCTGCAGCCACCTCTACCCTGCCGATGACAACAGCGCCTTCAGCGACAAAAGCCGCTTGGGACAGATCGGGCCTGGGCCAATAGGAAGGAAGTGCAGGCAGAGATTCGTTGAGATTGCTCATTTGTTGGTCGATCGTTATACTTCAAGCAGATTAGCTGGTTGTTGATACGGGATATAATAAGAGTATTTGGGTGCGATTCGTTTAGCCGAAACTGAGTAACGATACTTAGGGGATAGCTAGGATGACTATAAAGTCATAATAACT
>NZ_JAUBTI010000144.1:0-13264 GCF_036702415.1 Microcoleus sp. D3_18a_C4
CAAAAATCCTCAAGCCCCCGCATTTATCCGTGGGGTCGCCTCTAAAATCTAAAATCTAAAATCTAAAATCGATTGACGCTATCCATACCTGCCGCTGCACTTCGGCCTCATCAGCTACACCCCTAAGTTTTTCGTTGTTAACTGCCCCAGAATTACCTCAAATGTAACGAAATATTACAAGATGACGCTAAAGCAGCATAGAGGCTTGACAGCAAAGAATTAAGCGGCTAATCTGATATACATACCCGGGTAAGTCAATTCACTGTCATATGCAAGAAAAGCAAAAAGTTACATTGTATCTTCCACCAGAACTGCATCGCCAGCTCAAAATCCGAGCCGCAGTCGAAACTGAACCGATGTCATCAATTGCAGAAAGGGCAATTGTCTTCTACCTAGGAAATCCCGAACTGGTTGACGAAGTAGAAGCCTCCTACGGACAAACCCATCGGGTATACAACTGTCCAGAATGCACGGGTTCAGTAGTAATGCGAGATGGAGAACTGGCATCCGTAACAAGTCAGCCGAGCGTATTGGGTGAACAGGATCTTCCAGTAAAGCAGGTGTCGGGCGTCAGTGCCAGCACGGCCAAACCGGGAGAGGAAGAATTGGTTCCCTGCTAAGAATGCCTTGCTTCCCCAAAAAGCTAAAACTGAACATTTCAGTAAGAGGGCTAATGGCAGCATTGAGATTCAGCAAAGATAGCACCGTCTCTAGTGGGTCGAGGAATATGCAAGAAGAGATCAGTATTCTAATCCAAGCTCAATATCCTCTGATCTACCTCGTGACATCCGAGGAAGAGCGGTGTGAGCAAGCAATTTCGACAATAGCTCAAGCGAAACCACAGCGACGAGTATTTATCTGGACTGTAACTCACGGCATTGTGGAGTATGGTCAACCCCGCACCACCACCCAACACAACACCGTCTCGCCAGAGGCAGCAATTGAGTGGGTGATCAGGCAGCGAGAACCCAACAGTAACGCTAGCATCTACATTTTCAAAGATTTGCATCCTTTTATAGATTCTCCTCCGGTAACGAGGTGGTTGCGCGATGCGATCGCCAACTTCAAAGGAACGCAAAAGACAATTATACTGATGTCTCCTTTGCAGCAAATTCCGATCGAGCTAGAAAAGGAAGTAGTGGTATTAGACTTCGCGTTGCCAGACATGAAGGAACTAAACCAAGTATTGTCTGGTCAGTTGGAGCAAACGAAATCGCGACGCATTACCACAGAAGGGCGAGAAAAACTTTTAAAAGCAGCCTTGGGATTGACCAAGGACGAAGCTGAAAAAGTTTATCGCAAAGCCCAAGTTTCGACTGGGCGCCTCACAGAAGAAGAAGTAGACATAGTTCTTTCGGAGAAAAAGCAATTAATTCGGCGCAACGGCATTCTAGAGTTCATTGAAGAAGACGAAACCCTGGATGCAGTCGGCGGTTTAGAAGAGCTGAAGCGGTGGCTGAGACAGCGTTCCAACGCCTTTACAGAAAGGGCGAGAGAATACGGTCTGCCCCAACCAAAAGGGATGTTAATTCTCGGCGTACCCGGATGCGGAAAATCGCTGATTGCTAAGACCACCTCCCGCCTCTGGGGACTGCCCCTGCTGAGGCTAGATATGGGTAGAGTCTACGACGGCTCGATGGTGGGTCGATCGGAAGCCAACCTCCGCAATGCCCTCAAAACCGCAGAATCGATCTCTCCAGCCCTCCTCTTCATCGACGAACTAGACAAAGCCTTTGCAGGAGGCACTGGTTCTGCCGACTCAGACGGAGGCACCTCCAGCCGGATTTTCGGTTCCTTCCTCACTTGGATGCAAGAAAAGACTTCCCCAGTCTTCGTAATGGCAACAGCAAACCGAATCGAGCGGTTGCCGGGAGAATTCTTGAGGAAAGGCCGATTTGACGAACTCTTCTTTGTTGATCTGCCTACCAAAGAAGAACGCCAAGATATATTTAAGATTCACCTGTCAAAGCGCCGTCGGGAAATTACTCGCTTCGATTTAGAGCAACTTTCCAATGTTTCCGAGGGCTTTTCAGGTGCAGAGATTGAGCAAGCGCTAGTAGCCGCAATGTACGAAGCCTTCGCTCAAGATCGAGAGTTTACGCAGCTAGACATCATCGCGGCCATTAAATCCACAATGCCACTGTCTAAAACAATGACCGAACAGGTCACCGCCCTGCGAGATTGGGCGAGACAGCGTGCACGGCCCGCTGCGTCTTCCGTCGCTGAATACCAGCGAATGGAATTCTAAAAGCTTTCTCCTGGTCCAAACAGGAGCAAAGGCTAGCAACAGCTAGCAGTTCGATTCAAGAGCCGCCAAGCGGCACCGTTAAATCCAGACCGTTGTTGTTTCTCTCTCAGTTGTATTAGGAGGAAATCCAATGTCTCACTTTAGCACACTGCGTACCAAAATCACCGATGCCGAAATCTTGAAAGCTTCCCTGCGCGACTTGGGCATTTCAGTCAAGTCAGAAGCTGATGTTCGTGGCTATAACGGTCAGCGCGTTCGCTCCGACATCGTGGCGATTCTGGAAGGCGAATATGACCTGGGTTGGTCTCGCAATAGCGATGGTTCCTTTGACCTGATTGCCGACCTCTGGGGTGTCGCCAAAAAGCACAATCAAACTGAGTTAATCAACTCCATCAACCAGAAGTACGCAGTTAACAAGACCTTGGCAGCAGTCAAGCAGCGCGGTTTGCAAAATGCCAACGTTAAGCTGGTAGTGCAAAACTAATTGATCTGCAAATTTCCAAGCTCGCGGGTTAACCAAACAAACGGGTTAACCCGTTTTTATATCGCTAGGATGTAGAGGGGGGTCTTTGGGCCGCCACATACTTTTTTAGCACCCCCAAGCAGCAGCTTTCAACCTGAAAGCTGCTGCTTTATGCTTTAATGGTCGCCTACCTAATGCTTGGGGCAATCGTCGATCGTTTGTTGATAAATTTCAAGTATTCGATCGACTTTGCGTTCCCAATCAAAATGCTGCCCGACTCGTTCCCGTCCCGCACAACCCATACTCTGCCGCAATTCTGGTGAATGAGCGAGCTTGATCATCGCATCTGTCAGTCCCTTGACAAAGCCTTCTCTGGAAGCGGGTTCTACTAAAATACCGCAAGTGGAATTCAGATAATCTGCAGGGCCGCCCCAGTTCGTTGCTATGACGGGCAAGCCCACTGCCATTGCCTCCATCACCACAGCCCCCCCAGGCTCCCGCAAACTGGGGAAAACCATTGCATCAGCTTGTTGCATTTTGAGAGCGCACTCCTCCTGAGACAGCCAGCCACTAAATACAACGCTGCTGTCGATGCCTAAACGAGCTGTTTGAGCTTCGAGTTCCCCTCGGATGTCCCCATCACCGATGATTTCCAAGACTGCATCAGTTTGAGCCACGACGGGCGTGAAGGCTTCCAGCATCAAATCTACAGCTTTCCAGTCGATCAGCCTGCCTAAAAATATAAAATGAACCTGCCCAGTCGCGGCTCTTGATAAGCTAGAGTCCGATCGCCACACCGAGAAATCCACGCCGTTTTCCACAAGTTCAATAATTTTACCGCCCACTCCTGATGGAAGTGCCTGCTTCGTGCGATCGTTTGCCACTAACAGCGTCTCGGCTTTGATTTTACCGGGAAAAAGACGATTGAAGAAATCGACGAACTGGTGACCGATCTCGATTAAAATATCAATCGTAGGATTTTGGCGCGATCGAAAAGCCAGAGGAAATTTAACCGACGTGTTCATGGGCCCGATAACTACCGGCACTCCCAATCCGAACATCAACGAAGGAACTGTTGCCGAGACTGGTGTCGGTTCGTGTACAATATCAATCTCGTGTTCGCTCACCAGCAGCCGGACAATACGACGCTGTAGCACTTGGGTGTACAGGTGAGAGAGCAGCCCAAAAGTAAATTCATTCACTCTTGCAGGGATAAATCGCCCGCAATTGTTAAGCAGCCGGTGCAGCCAAGTGTCGGGTACAAAGTGCATTCGATCGCGCTCTTCTGGAAACAGCGCGGTGAGTTCTGCCTGGGTGCGCGCGTGCACCACTAACCATGTCTCTATTTGGCGCGAGCGAAGTATCCTGAAGTAGTTCAGCGGCAGCAATGCCTCGCCGCCGAATTTAGTTGAGGCATTCTGAGCAACAATTAGAATTCGCATAACTTCTTTTGGGCCCAACTGGATTTATGTAATCTTAGATTAAATTTGTTCTTTGGAATAACTAAGACGGGTTAGTTATTCCAAGTTTCTGCACGGAGGCCGTGGCTAAATTTAGCCATGATTTTTTTCCGGATTCCTGACTGAGGCTCAAAGCAAGTTCTAGATTTTGGAGGAGATTGGCGATCGCATCTGCCATTTCTTCGAGTTTTTCTGATTGGACTAATATAGCATCCGCGCCGTCATCTACTAGCTCAGAAGTTCCGCCTACACTAGTAACTACCGCCGGCACTTGCATCGCCATTGCTTCCATCACAGCAAACGGAACTCCTTGATTCAAACTTGCCAAAGCGAAAACGTGAGCTGCTTATAGACCTTGGCGAATTGCCTGTTCCGATACAGCCCCAAGTAGCTGCACGCATTCGGACATCGATTTATATTCAATCATTTTTTGTAGATATTGGTGATATCCGCTGCCCCCTTGTTCATCCTCGCCTGCAATTGGCAGCCTCACCTCAAATCCCCGATTTCGCAGCAATTATACCGTCTCAATCAAGTATTTGTGACCTTTCACCGGGTTGAGGCGACCGCCAGCAAAAATCTTCCACGGACTTCCTTCTTGCTAAGGCGTGTAAGAGCTGCTGCATTTAATTTCTGCAAAATTAATTCCCATTGGAGCAACAGCTAATTGTTTGGGAAGAAAGTTCGCTAATTTATGTTTGACATCATTGAGAAGCAGTTGAGATATGACGATCGCCAAAGCAGCATTTTTCCACTTTTGTTCCTGATTTGGCCCGTACACTTCTAGAGTTGGCCCGTGAAGAGTCATACTGTAAGTACAGCCTGTAAGAATTGAGTTAAATAAGGCTATGCTGGCGGCATTGGCACAGGAATGAACGTGGATGTGCGACCAACCTTTTGTTTTTGTTAACCCTGCTAGTTTGCCAGCAACAAAAACCAATGCCAATAGCCGAACCTTTTGAGATAATGATGTATCTCTCGCTTTGGCAATAACTGCGAGGCACTGCCACCATGCAGCCGGACCAGCTTTGAGAACCTCTACGAATGAGTTAATAAAATCTTTCGCAGCCAAGGGAAATAGATAAACAGTATTTTTTATAGCTTCTTCTGCCCATACGTGAGAAGCGATCGCCCTGGGGGCGGTTGAGTTGATACTAAATCTGTTTCACTTCCAAGTTTTGCAATAAATTGTCGCTCCCGCCCGTAAAAAATGTGTGTTTCTCCTGAAGATTGTGGAATGAAGTATCCAATTTTTTCTTCATTTCCTAGCTGCTTTCTAATTTTTAACTCAACAATATCGCTCTACTATGTCGATGCACTAACACTTTTCTCACCGAGCATTTTTTCGTAAATCTCGACGATTTTTAGGGCTTTGTTTTCCCACGCAAATTCTCTGGCTTTTTCCATCGCCTTAGCTGACATACTTTCCCGCAGCCGAGCATCTTCTACCAACATCTTAATTTTACTTGTCAACTCCTGGGTGAGATACTCTCTAGAAATCGGCTCTATCTTAAAACCAGTTTCTTCATTCACGTATTCACCAATATCCCCGTTATTGGCAACTATGCAGGGAAGTCCGTAAGCCATAGCTTCCATTACCACGGCGCGCCAAACTCTCGGATCGAAGGGAAACAAAAAATATCGGCTTTCCTGTAATAATCCAGAGTTTCAGATTGATTTACCCATCCTGCAAAGCTTACTATTTCGGCAAAATTAAGTTCCTTGACTCGGTTTTCCAAGTTATTTCTTGCCGAGCCATCTCCTACGATTGTTAAGCGTATTTTGCTTTGAATTGCCGGGGCTAATTTCCCAATAGACTCTATGACAACATCGGCGCATTTGTAAGGCACTAATCTGCCCACAAAAAGCAAATTGATATGGTTGACATCTTTCTTGGGGATACTTGTCTGACTTAAAAATTCCTCGGAAATGCCATTTTCGTAGAACAAATCAATTTTTTGGTCAGGGAGTGCAAACAAATCCTTTAGCAAATTTAAAGTATAGGTGGAACCTGCTAGGATTTTGTCGGCTTTTTTGTAAGTTTCTACATAGCCTGGAATTAATGCTCGACCAACTGCTCTCAAAAAGTTGAATTGAGCAAATTCTTGTCTTGCCGTTTCTTGAAAGCCTGGTGGAAATGGAATGCCCCCATTCACAGGCCCTAGAATAAAAGGAGTCTGCGGACACACACTGACTACCTTAAACGGATATCGCGGCATCATCGGGGTAATTGCATGAACTATGTCATAATCTCCGTTGAGGATTTTCCCTTTAAATTTTTGATAGACTTGCTGATTAAATTCTTCATAAATTGGGTAGCTCAAGGCATTATAAAGAGGCCAATTTACTCGTCCATTTGCCGTAATTTAGGCGAGTATTTTATAATATTGTTTGGTTAAGTTACCTTCTTCTAGATAGAAAATTTTTTCGTATTCCGGATGTTTTTCTAGAGCTGGTTTATTTCTAATATGGGTAACGAGGGTTGTATCAACTAAGTTGTTAATTTTTTGAAAAAAATTGTATCCGACCAAAGGTACAGATGCCCAGTCAGGATTGCACTGCTCTACAATTAGTAAAAATTTTAATTTTTTATTACTCATTTGTTTGCTACTCAGGGGTTGACTTTCTGGGACGTTAGCTGTAATTCTAGCTGGCTGAATTAATAGAGTTGGTTGTTTTGTATTCGATTAACTTGCTTTGCTGCCCCAGCAATCGGCGCTGGTGAAACTGGATTTGACCTTGTAGCTGGGGAAATTTGGCTAATACGCAAGACAAAGCGTAGATGGCTGCCTCTTTACTTGCGATCTCCCGATGCTTTATATAATAGTTATAGGTGCGATAGGTTGCTAAGGGGTAGCCACTCAATAGTAACAGGCTCCAGCCTTTGGTCGGCCATGTCATTGCCAAGGCTAGGGCTGGCAAGACTAAGCCCCAAAACCAGGTGCTGCGGGTTTCTTTGACCCAATGGCGCTCCGGTTCGCTTCCGTGCATCCAGGAACCCTCGGCGTAGGCGTGACCCGCTCTTTGAGCGCGTTTCCACCACTGAGAGAAACTGGTCATTTGCGCGTCGTGCAGGGTCATTTCTGCATCTAAGCGGAGGATTTTCCAACCTTTTTGGCGCAACCGCACGCACAGTTCGGGTTCTTCGCCGGCTATTAGTGCGGGATTGAAACCTTCGACTTGCTCAAATGCTGCCGCGCGCATCATGGAATCGCCACCGCAGGCTTTGGTTTCGCCGATGGGGGTATCCCACTCGATGTCGCACAATTGGTTGTAGATGCTGGCTTCGGGGTATCGTTCGCGCCTGCGCCCGCATACTGCTGCTACCTCGGGTTTGGCTGTGAGTTCGCTGTAGGCCCGATCGATCCAGCCGTCAACGATTTCGCAGTCGCCATCGACAAATTGGACAAATTCGATGTCTGGAACTAATTGCAGCAAGCGGGCAAAGCCTTCGTTTCTGGCGCGTGCTGCGGTAAACGGTATAGATAAGTCTAGTTCTACTGTATCGGCTCCGGTCGATCGGGCTAACTCTACGCTACCGTCTGTTGAGCCGGAATCGACATAGACGACGCGGGCAACTTTGTCTGTGGCCGACACTAGGCATTGGCGGAGGCGCTGCCCTTCATTTCGTCCGATCGCCACTAATCCCATTTGTTTCAAGTTTTACCTTTTGAATTCGACTACTGAGCTGTTATTTTAATATTTTAGTGACACTCAAGGTAAGTTCACAATATCTTTATATTGTAACTTCTATGGAGCTGCGGTTTTCGGTGTTAAACTGCCTCTAGCTTATTCTGTATTAAGCCACACCAATCATTTTGAGTCGAGCTTGGTCAAAAATGCTGAATTTAAGTTCTTTGTTCACAATTTACTGTAGCGATCGGGCAGTCAGCCATATATTTTTTTCACTCTGCGAACAGTGGAATTACCCTGACTCTCAAGTCCGCATGGTTGTTCCGAATTGCGATCCGTCATGTCGCAGACCGAATCTTGTGGAAGCTGTACCCAGATACCTCAAATGGCTGTATTACCGCAGCCCTGACAGACTTAGAGATTATACAGAAAAGCGTTTCCTTAGAGATGTCAAGGATTTTGATGCAATTTACTTGTGGCCTAACACTTCGATCGAAACCTTTAGGAAAGTGAAGCAGCAGAGCAAACCCATTTTTTTGGAGCGCATCAACTGCTATACAAAGCAGGCAAAATCTATTATTGATGATGCTTCCAGCCGCTTGGGAATCTCTCCCCAACACCAAATTACTGCTGGTATGATTCAGGAAGAGGATGAAGAAATTAGTTTGGCAGATTTCATTTTTTGTCCGAGCCCCGAGGTAAAAAAATCTTTTATGGGAGCGGGAGTTCCCGAACATAAACTGATCCTTACCAGTTACGGGTGGTCTCCCAAGCGCTTCCCGCATTTTTCGATCGACAAGCCACTGTCAGACACGATTACTGTTATCTTTGTGGGCAGCGTTTGTGTCAGAAAAGGAGCTCATTTGCTGTTGCGGGCTTGGGAAAAAGCAGGAATTAAAGGCAGACTACTGCTTTGCGGAAGTATGGAGCCAGCAATTGCTGAAACTTGCAGCAGCATTTTAGCACGCTCAGATGTAATTCATAGGGATTACTCCAACGATATTGCCCTTGCTTATCGCGAAGCTGACTTTTTTGCATTTCCCAGTCTCGAAGAAGGTAGTCCGCTGGTTACTTATGAAGCGATGGCTAACGGTTTGCCAGTTCTAACGTCCCCTATGGGAGCGGGCGGCGTTGTCCGAGATGGCAAAGATGGCATAATTGTTTCGCCCTATGATGAAGAAGCGCTAGTGACGGGCTTGCAACAGCTAGCTGGTTGTGCCGAGTTGCGGCTTCGGATGAGTGACTCTGCCCGCGAGCGGGCACAGGAATTTACGTGGGAAAAAGTTGCGCGGCGGCGTGCTGAGTTGGTACTCGAAAGATTGAAACCAGCTTGACAAGTGAGGGAGAAAACTTGAGCTTTTGGACGCTCCCGGGACTGAAAGCCCCGGGTTTTTTATTTAATTTTAAATCCAAAATCCTAGCTGTTCGTAACTAATCCAATTTGTTTCAAGTTTTACCTTTTGAATTCGACTACTGAGCAGTTCCTTTATATTTTAATAAAAGTCGAGCTAATTTCATAATTTTTCTGCGACTTCTAGAAATTATTTTTCAGACTTCCTGGGTTTTTTTTTCGATTATTTTTGCCGGTATTCCTACTGCGGTTGCACCTGGTGGCACGTCACAAATCACCACAGCATTGGCACCAATCAAAGCATGATCGCCGATCGTGACGGAGCGAATAATTTTCGCTCCTGCACCGATATCGACGTGACCGCCGATTTTGACATCAGCAACAATTGTCACCTGTTGAAGAATCAGACAGTTAGGGCCAATGGAAGCACTTGGATGAATGACAATGCCATTAGGATGAGGCAGCAGCAGTCCTCCTTGTATTTGGCAGTTTAAAGGGATGTCTGTTGCAGTTACAACGGTCCAGAATCGATACTGAATGATGTTCCAACGGCATAAAAAATAGCCGAAAATCCCACCCTGCTGCTGCCACTTTTGATAGTTGCGGATAGATTTGAGCAGTTGGCGACTAGGCTCCCACCACTTGCTGGGTTTTTCGCGGCTCCAGTCTGCTTCTGTAGCAGAAACGATTGGCTTAGTGATTGACTCAACCATTGTTTGTGGAATATTTTGATGATGTTGACAATTGTGCCTATTTGTGCAGTTTATCTTAACAGGGCTCTCTAACTTGACTAGGTAGATTGATTGAATCTCCGCAGAGTTATAGGAGGAAGAAAAAGGCAGAAGGAAGACAATGATTTAAGTATTGTTTTCCGCAGGGCGGGATTTGATAATTTTGGCTGGGATACCAACGGCAGTTTGACCGGCTGGAATGTCTGATAAAACTACAGCATTGGCACCGACATTTACGTCGTCTCCCAAGTTTACTTTTCCGAGGATTTTTGCACCAGCGCCGACGTTAACCCGATCGCCCAATTGAGGCGATTCTAGCGGTTTTTCCAAATAGCGGTTTCCCAGGGTGACGCCTTGGCGGATAATGCAGTCGTCGCCGATCGTACAATATCCGTGAATAATAATAGCGTTTTGATGTTCAATCACCACGCGACGACCGAGCTTCACAGTGTAAGGCAAGTCTATCCCGTAACTATTGCGAACTTTTCGGTAGAGAGATCGATAAATAATGCTCAAAGGAGCTCGCAGTAATTTCGGTTCTACCTGCATTCTCCAGACGCCAAAACGCTGCACTGCTACGGCCCGAAATCCCGGTTTTGTCCAATCTCGACCATGAGCAATCCAGTCTTCTTTAATTTGCTGCCACAGTCCCAGGCCGGGGTCTTCTAGTTGATTTTCACTGGTGATTAAGTTTTGCTCAGTTACCATAAGCTCTAATTCACACTATTTCTTGTTTACTCTATTGCTAGATGCCCACGATCTTAATGGGTCTCTCAGGTTTTTTAGGAAGGAGCAATCCGGTTTTATAGACCGAGAATACTAATTTCTCGGCTGCATCATAAAATATTTTGCTTGCCTAGGTTAACCTCGTTTAGTTGGCTTTGACGGATTTACCAACTCCCTTTAAAAGTTTTTGGATTTTTCAATCTTACCCCCCTTAAAAAATACACTATTTAATACAAAATCCCTCAGTAATTGTGGTGGATCGCCATCTGGTTTGCCTTGAAGTACGCGGCGCACCCTCCAGGCTGCAAAACCCGAAGCCCAGGATACATCAGTTAATGCTGTGTAAACCAAGCCGTAGTTTTTGATAAAGTACCTACGCCGGGAATCAAACCAATAGGTAGGCAGCCTCTTGGCGGGCTTTTTGGTGTCAGTGACGCCTGAGCTTTGGCCGACTAAGTGGACAACGCGACTTTCGGGTACGTACCAGCAACTCCAGCCAGCTTTGTTCGCTTGCAGACAAAAGTCCATTTCTTCGCAGTACATGAAATAAGCTTCATCCATCAAGCCAATCTTTTCAAATACTTCGCGACGGACGATCATGCTGGCTCCAGCTACCCAATCAGTTTGACAGGTTTCTTGGGAAATGGGGGGCGCTGCAGCCCAGTTGGCTAATAACTTGGATATAAACCCTGTCCGCCAACCAAAATCGAGTTCCGTCAAGATGTTGTGAAACCGAAAAGCTGACTCCTGGGGCGTGCCGTCGGGGTCTTCCAAGCGGCTGCCGGCGATGCCGGCTTCGGGATGAGTGTCCATGAAATCGACGAGGGCTTTTAAGGCACCGGGGCGAACGATGGTGTCTGGGTTGAGCAGCAGGAAGTAAGGGGGGGGATTGGTGGATTGCAGGCCGGGACGGATCAGGGCGTTGTTGCCGAAGGCAAATCCGCCGTTACGGTCTAGGGGAACGAAGGATGCCCATTCATTCCAGCCTTCTGAGGCGATCGCACTACTAATTTCTTCGACGGAGCGATCGCCTGAAGCATTGTCGCCAACTACAACTCGCATACCGGGCAGCGATTGAACTTCGCTAACTAGAGAGCGCAAGCAGTCAATTGTCAAACTAGAGGTTCGGTAGTTAACAATGACAACCAGCAGTGGATAGGGGTGATTGGACTCGCTGGCCTTGGACATAAGTACCGTTGTTTGTGTAACAACTTTTTAGCTCAAGTTGTACCCATCTGGCAAGCTGGAGCGATCGCCCTCCTGCAGGTATCGCCTACTTTTTTAATTGCTCCAACATAATTGACAAAAGCTGCCACCGCTGCCGGTGCATTTCTTCGTGAGTCAGGCTGCGAGCCTTGTTCAGAGCTGCCATGCCCATATTTTGAAGTAGGTTCAAGTTTTCTCCCGACTCTTTGATCGAGTTTGCTAAAGCAACGGGGTCATTGCAATTAGCGATCGAGCCTGTGATGCCGTTTTCGATGCAGTCGCGGAGTCCGGCTGTGTTGTTTGCCAGTACAGGTACGGCCTGGGAATAAGCATCGTATACGATTCTGGGCTGCTCGTCCGAGATGCTGGGAACCACAACAGCATGATATTGTTGCAGCCGCCCGAAGAATTCTCTGCCGTAAGGAATAGTTCCCAAAAGTTCGATCTGTACCGATTTTTGCATCGCCTTGCTTGCTGCTTGGCAGTTGCTTAACAGTTCGCCTTCACCTAGTATGTCCAGCTTGACGGCAATGTTTTGCTCGTCCAAGATTTTCATTGCTTCTAGCAGAACTAACAGGCCTTTATTTGGATGCAATCTGCCCGCAAATAGAATTTTTAGTTGTTTGGGCGAGGCAGACAGTTTTTCGTGCCATATTTTTGTCGCGTCTGCTTCCGAAATAATATTTTCTTCATCTATCCACGAAGCATTAATTATGTGACTTTCTTTGTGTCGTTTTGTTAATAAACTTTGCTGGTATTCTGCCTGTGTAAAGATTGTCAAGTCGGCGCTGTTGATGCACCAGCGATTCAATGTTTCGTATATGTAAGCTTGAATTTTGGCTTTAATGCTGGCAGGGGTGCCCGGTGGCAGCCGCCACGGTGCGGACTCGACTACGAGCAGGTATGGTTTCTGCTGTATCAGGACTATTGGCGTCACTAACCATGCCATCGGAATCGGCCAGCCTGCTACGCCGCTATGTACGATATCTGAAGATGCGATCGCGCCCCAAAGCTGGGCAACCGTTGCCGGCAGCAGCAATATTGCTTTTGCCAAGCTATCTGCGGAGGGAAGGTCAATAAATTTAGCATCAGCAAATGATGTTTCCGAATCCACCTCTATTGTATTTTCTGGGGGAGTTTCTCGCACGCCAGGAGATGCTAGCGTGAAGTTTTTCAAATACTTGAAGTGTTGGGTTAGGTCTTTAGCCCACATTAAATCGAGATACCTGCTGCCTTTGGAGTCGTAGAAGGATTTGATGTTGATGACGAGCAGGTAGCGCTTGTCTATGGGCATCAAAGTCGGTTCTTTGACCCCATCTTCTGTGATATTTAACAAGTTGGATTCCATAAAATACACTACGATTGAATGGTTAGAGTCGATAGGGGCATTTCTACCCCTACCTCTCCTTCAGAACCGGACGTGAAACTTTCGCTTCATCCGGCTCC
>NZ_JAUBTI010000145.1:0-13113 GCF_036702415.1 Microcoleus sp. D3_18a_C4
GATCGCCTGAAAGTCGGCTCGATCGAATCCATGACGTGGCGATCTACTGACTCCTTTAAGATACAAGGGGCGGGTTTGACCAACAATATTTGATAACCGCAAACAATCTTGTAAACCCGCCCCCACACAACCGATAACCCAGATTAACCTGATATTCGAGCGAATCCAAAAAATGTAGATTCGGATTTGCCGCCCAAGTGGGGGCGGGTTTATTATATTGTTGGTTTCTGGCATAGATAATTGGTAAAACCCGCCCCTACAGGATGCGTGAAGATACAAGAAGCGATTTCAATCGCCAGTTGCTAAAAAAGGTTTCAGCCTACGGTTTTAAACAGCGCCGTGTCGGTGATTGCTGCGTCGGATTGGGCGAGTTGTCGATCGAATAATTGAGCTGGATTTCTTTGCTCAACCCAACCGCCACAGTTTGTGGTAGTAATCGAAATTGAGTGAAATACAGCACCTCGGTAAGGACACAACCATGTTGTATCCCTACTGTGTTGTAGGCAATTGACAATTGCTATATTTATCCTCGTAAATCCTTAACGCTTTGGTTTCTTCAGATCAACAGTTTTCGGCTTAGCCGCCGGAGTGCGCGGATAAAACTTAAACTTATTGAGCGCAGCACTTGCCGATTTTGCCACACCGCTATCTATATCTCGCAAAGCTTTTTGTAGCAGCGGAATCACTTTTTCAGACTTAATCATTGCTAGTGCTTCCACAGCAGCTTCGCGCACCTCCGGGTGAATATCTTGAGCTAATTTTCCCAAGGTTTCTATTGCTCGCTGACCTTCCGATCTCAGAGCATTAGCAGCAGCCATTTTACCTAAAGCAGACGCTGCAAACTTGCGAGTTTCTTTGTCCTGACTTTGAACAAATCCCATCAACTGCGGCAGGGAATAGCTTGGTGCTTGTCTGGCAATTGGAAGCTGTTGTTCGACTTCGGGTTGATGTAAATCAGTTGATTGTGGTTCCGAAAAATCTGTGTAATTTAACTCTTCTTCAACTTCTGTTTGATTTAACTCACTTGACAGTTGCTGCCAAACTTCTTCTTGTGATAAACCTTCGGCAAATTCTGTGGAATTTAACTGACTGAACGGCTGCTCCGGGACTTCTTGTTGTTGTACATTACTCTCGTACTGCTCTTGCAAAGACCTGATAGTAGCTTGCATCTGAGCTTCGTGAACTCTCAACTGCTCGTGAGCCGCTTGCAACTGACTCTCGTATTGCTCTTGCAAAGCCTCCATATTTAACTGCATCTCAACCTCGCGGTTCTCATATTCCTCGGCAGTTTGCCTCAAGCGAATTTCGTGTTCATTTTGCAAGTTTTGCAAATGTTGCTCCATCTGAGCTTGATAATTTATATGCAATTCGTCAGCAACTCTGAGTAAATGATGTTCGTGTTCTGCTTGCAAAGATTGGATATTTTGCTGCATCCTAGCATTGTTAGCGGCTTCTAATTCCTCGCTGATTTGTCGGCGCAGCTCAGGCTCGTGTGCGCTGACAACTTGTTGGAGCTGACTGTCGCGTTCTGCCTGAACTTGTTGGAGCTGACTGTCGCGTTCTGCCAAAACTTGTTGGAGCTGATTTTCGTATTGAGCGGCAACTTGTTTGAGCTGGTTTTCGTATTGGGTAGTAACTTGTCTGAGTAAATTTTCGTGTTCGATAGTAGCTTTTCTAAGCTGATTTTCCCGTTCTCCTTGCTGAGATTCGACAGCTTGTCGCACCCGAGACATCTGAGCTAATTCTATTTCCTCAGTAATTCTGCGAGTTTGCTGCAAGTATTCTTGTTTTTGCTTGTTTAAGCGCTTTTCCACTAACCAGTAAGCAACTGCTACCCCTGCCAAAAAACCTACGATCGCGCCTATGATACCCACAACTGAGATCCTCCCGACAAAATAGTGATGCTGGACTTTTTACATTTAACCATACAGCCTCCTGTAACCGCCCAGTAGCAACAGCCACGCTGTCACTGCTAGCCAGTGAACCGCCACCGCAGGCCAGATAGAACCGCTTTGCAGGTATGCGAGGGAGCACGCAACTCCCAAAATTGCCGCCAGTAGCAAAAATACTGGATTCATAAAGGTCGATCGACCAACCGGGTAAAAAGTCAGCGCGTTCAGCGGGTGGTAAACTACAAAAACCGCCAAACTCGCGCATCCCCAAAACCACAGCATTAACCCAGAAGCCTTCTCCAACGGGTGCGGCAGCATTAACACCCGGAACAATAATTCCTCGGTGATGCCCGGACTTAACAAACAGCCAAGAAGCACTCCCACAATTGTACGCCGAGAGGTTTGCACGTCTACTTTTAGAAATCCCGACCAAAAACCCACGGAAAGAGCGATCGAAGTGTAAACCAGCGCCAGCATAGCTGCAACCAGCCAATCGGTGAAATCGGGAATAGTTGAAAAAGCCTGGGTGACGCGGCGTATCAGGAATCCCGGCAGCGCGTGAAGCGGAGCTATCCCGAAGGGAATCGCACTAAAATTTAACATAATCAAACTGATCCTTAAAATTTTCAAACAGATGTTAACAGTAAGTTGAGCCGTTTTTTATGCAAAACCAATCATTGCCGCCAGTCAGAGTCCGCGTTTTTGTTTCGGGATTAGTTCAAGGAGTAGGATTCCGATATTCAACGAGGAATCAAGCAAAGTATTTCGGCCTCAGCGGCTGGGTAAGAAATCTCCCCGACGGCCGCGTCGAGGCTGTCTTTGAAGGACCCAAAAAAGCTGTGGAAGGAATGATTAGTTGGTGCCGGCGCGGCCCCACCGGTGCTACAGTTAGTGAGTTGGTTTTGGAATACGAAGACCCGGAGGGCGATTCCCTTCAAGATAGCTCGCCTTCACGCACTTTTGAGATCCGGCGATAAAACAATAATCGGCATAAACTGCGGTTGAAACCGCTACTGTAGAAACGAGGTCTGCTTTGTATAAGGCAGGCTTCGCCCACACGGACTAAAGAATGAATCGCTTGACACTCACTCGGCCTGAAGGCGCAAGGATTCTTGAGGGATTTCTACCTCAATTTCCCTATTTCTAGGGTTCCCAGACTCCTCACGTTTGCTCAAATGAGCGTGAGGATATCTTCTGGGCGTTTAGGCGCGAACGCCCGGTTTCGCGGAGTCCCCGCGTACCAATTTCAAAGCCCGATCGCAAATAGTTTTTGCTGCACCGATATCGGCGTGTTCATGATATCCACATGAGCGTGCAAATGAACTTTTCGCCATCTCTGTTTGACTTGTCGATATGACCGCATTTCCGACATTCTTGGCTGGAGTATTTGGGATTAATTTTGATTACGACCTTTCCTTGCTTTGCAGCCAGATACTCGATCTTTAGAATTAATTCAGCCCAACCCGCGTCAGAGATAGAACGGTTTAAACCTTTCTTTCTTGATTGCCCATTTTTCAGGAATCTACCTGTTTTTTCGTCAGCCTTTACTCGACATCGGCGCATCATCCCGGAAATATTCAAATCTTCCAGAGCAATCGCGTCAACGTTGCGAGAAACTATTTTATTGGCAACCTTCCAGTGGTAAGCTTGACGCTTATCGCTAATCTTCTGGTGGAAAAGTCCTAGTTTCTTAGCTGCTTTCTTGCGGTTTTTACTATCCTTCGCTTTTCGGCTAACCCGTCTCTGCCTAATTTTTAGAGTGCGCTTAGCTTTTTTGGCGTTTGAAAACTTGGGATTTTCAATTTGAGTTCCATCTGAGAGATGGACTAATTTTGTAAGCCCCAGATCGCAGCCAATTACTTTGACGACATCCTTAAGAGATTTTGTCGTGTAATCGGGGACAGACTTGTTTTCAATGCGGACGGATATGTACCAGCCATTTTGTCGCTTTCTTACTGTACACGCTTTAATGGTAAAGCCGTTGGGAATTGGGCGCGAGTTATAAAAACGCATCCAGCCTAACTTTGGTAAGTAGATTTTACTGCCTTGTATTTTTACCCCCATCACGAAAGTAAAAGAAGTAAAGTTACTGCGGTTTTTGAACTTAGGAAAGCCACGGCCCTCGAAAAAATTTTTATAGGCAGTGTCCAGCCGTTTGACGTTTTGTTGTAGAACTGTCGAATCTATCCCAGCAAACCAGGGTCTAGCTGCTTTTAATTCTGGCAACGCGGTGATTTGAATGTCGCCTGGGTTGCGTCGGGGGTTTTTGATCTTCCCCTCTTTGTCTGTTTTTCCTGTTTTCCAAGGTTCTCCCGTGGCACCGTTTTTACTGACACAACTGGTCAATGGACAGGCTTCACTTTGCGTTCTAATGTCGCAATAGTTACCTTGAATGAACTGTTGACTATATTGAGTGATTCTGTCATTAAGACACCAGTTGAAGTGACTTCGCAACATATCCACCCAATTGGACATTTTTAAGTCTTGTATTTGATTGGGGCGCAACTTGTATACATAGTTTGTTAACAAGTTTAACTCCTCCTTTTTTGAGCTACTGTTAGTATATAGTGAAATGCTTGCGTGCTGGTATTTTTTATATTTCTTCACCAAAGATGGTTTAATGTTTATACTTCTACTTACAAAGCCGTCCTATAAGGATGGGGTTTTAGACCCATTTCTCTGATAAAAAGCGCGAATTGGGTATTGGCAATTTAAGCTAATCCGCATTTAAATTGCATAGTAAAATAAATTTTTACTTGGGTGGGGAGTAGGGGTTGGGCATCCTGCCCGCCCTCAACATACAAATTAAATGCACAACAGCTTATCAATGATTAGCAAGTTGACTTAAATTAGCAAACAACTGAGCAACTTTGGTCAAATCTTTATCTCCCGGCGCTATTTCTACCCCGCTAGAAAGGTCAACACCGCTGAAGTTATTGCCGATCGCACTATCAATTGCATTTAAAATATTATCGGGTGTTAAGCCGCCCGCCAGCAGCCAAGGACACTGCGGTCTAAACTCTGATAACATCATCCAGTCGATCGTTTTACCAGTACCGCCCAATTGCTGTGGATGGTAAGCATCCAGCAGTAAAGTATCGACACGAACAGCATAAACAGCAGCGGTGGCTAAAGTTTCAGGAGTCTTAACTCTCAGGGCTTTGATAATTTCAATTCCCGGCAAAAACTCGCGCAGTCGATCGCAATATTCCGCTGTTTCATCTCCATGCAACTGCACCCCGCTTAAATTTGACTCTGCCGCTACTTGACAGATATTTTCTATTGTGGTGTTGGCAAAAACGCCGATGCGATCGACATTTTCCGGCAACTGCTCGACAATCAGGCGAATTGTTTCTGGGCTGACATAGCGGGGGGAAGCCGGCACGCAGATAAACCCCAAAGCCTGGGCTCCCAAGCGGGCGATCGCAATTCCTTGGTCTAATTTAGTGATTCCGCAAATTTTAACCCGCACTCCGACTCCTCGCTTCCGCATTTGTATCAAAATATCAACGAATTGTTAACTATTAAAACAAATCTTAGTTTAATGCAAACCGCTTTTTATAATCTTGGAAATCAATTTATCTGTGAAATCAGGAGATAAGAACATGATCACCTCATCTTTGCTGTTAGCCGTACAATCTACCGCTCCCTCAACACCGGAGTGGTCGCCACTGGTAGGACTGACAATGATTTTATGCAATTTGCTGGCGATCACGATCGGCTACTACGGCATCTCCAAGCAAAACCGAGGCAAAGGCCCAGCTTTACCCGTTGCACTCCCTGGAATGTTCAAAGGCTTCGGCGTACCAGAATTGCTGGCAACAGCCAGCTTCGGCCACTTGCTCGGAGCCGGAGTAATCTTGGGCTTGGGTAACGCCGGAGTTCTGTAAAAATCAGGGGAAAGGCAAAGGCAAGGGGTGAGAAAAGATATAATAGAAACTCTTTCTTGCTCTCCTTTCCCAGGAAAATTCATGCAGACAGGTTGGCGAATCGGCTCTTTATTTGGCATCCCCCTAGTTATAGATTATTCGTGGTTTATAATTTTAGCCTTAGCAACCCGCGAATACGCCAGCAGTTACCGCCTGTGGGGGCCGGCGCTCTCTTGGAGTGCGGGGTTAGCAATAGCTCTGCTACTGTTTGCTTCCGTGCTCTTGCACGAACTCGGACACAGCTTGGCGGCGATATCGCAAGGCATTAAAGTTAATTCTATTACCTTATTCTTATTTGGCGGAGTAGCTTCGATCGACTCGGAATCAAAAACTCCCGGTCAAGCTTTTCAAGTAGCCATTGCCGGCCCTCTCGTCAGCTTTGCGCTGTTTTTAATCCTCGGTTTGGGTTCTCAAGTTCTTCCCCCGAAAAGTTTGCTAGGAATTGTCACCGAAAGGGTAGCACTAATCAATCTCGTTTTGGGATTATTTAACTTAATTCCCGGTCTGCCTTTGGATGGAGGACAAGTTTTAAAATCAGCAATTTGGAAAATCACCGGCTCTCGATTTGCCGGCGTTCGCTGGGCGGCAAAAACAGGACAAGTTTTAGGTTGGCTGGGCGTTGCTTTGGGTCTGAGTTTATGCTTGTTAGCGCGCGAGTACGGCGGCTTGTGGATTGCGCTGATCGGCGGGTTTGGCATTCGCAATGCCACTGCTTATAGCAGATTGACTTCACTGCAAGAAGCCCTGCTCAAAATTAAAGCCAGCGATGCGATGAGCCGCGAGTTTCGAGTTGTAGATGCAGATTTGACTCTGCGAGAATTTGCCGATCGATATTTGTTAGAAGTCAATCCGTTTCCATTTTACATTGCTGCGACCAACGGCCGGGATTTGGGCTTAGTGTCGATCGACGATATCCGCTTCACAGAACGCAGTCAGTGGCAACATCAGACTTTGCACAACATTTTGAAACCCCTGGGAAAAACCCCCACAGTCTCCGAAAAAGCATCCCTTGCAGAAGTAATTAACAGCATGGAAGCCCGTCAACTCCCCCGAATCATCGTCCTCTCGCCGATTGGTTCAGTAGCGGGGACGATCGATCGGGGCGACGTGGTTAAAGTTTTAGCAAAATACCTCAAACCCCAGATTTCAATAGCCGACATCAAGCGCAGCAAAGAAGAAAACAGCTATCCGCAGGGATTGCAGTTAAGTGCGATCGCCAAAACCGCACAGGAAAATTAAAAATTGGGCATCGGTAAGGGGCCTCAGCGATCGGTTAAGATGTAGCAAACTTTGTCAATGAGGGTTAAAGCAAAAAATTTTATGCCCAAATTCTTTAAGAGAATTTATCATAAATTGGCGGAGAAACGTTGGAAAAACTTAACTTATTTCTTCCCCTTCCCTGACTTGCAACCTCTTGCTATTATCTGGATTGTCGTGACCGGAACTCTATTGGGAGTGAGGCATTTAGGCGGGTTGCAGTCACTAGAATTAAATGCTTACGACCTCATGGTGCAGTTGCGGCCAGATCGGGGCCCTGACCCCCGGTTATTGATAGTTGAAGTCACCGATCGGGACATTAGTGCTTTAAACAGATGGCCCATTTCCGATCGCGTTTTAGCAAAAGCGATCGCCGAAATAGCGCGTTTGGAACCCACAGCTATTGGTCTCGATATAATTCGTGATATTCCCTACGAACCGGGGAGTGCAGAATTAGCAACTCAACTGAAAAACCCCAAAGTATTTCCCATTACCTTCATCGGCTCCTTAAAGTACGATCGAGTGCAGCCACCTCCCAACATACCCGACAAGCGGGTAGGATTTAACGATTTGTATCTCGATCCAGATGGTATAGTGCGTCGTAATGTGATGTCTATTGGCGATGGTAAAAACACGTTTTATTCATTTCCCTCCCGGCTAGCTTTTGCATATTTTGATAGCCAAAAAATAGAATCTAAAGCCACAGAAAATAATGAATTTATAGTAGAGAAAACAGTATTTTCAAAGTTGCGCTCCAACTCAGGAGGTTATCAGAACATTCCTGCCCAAGGCTATCAAATATTGCTCAATTACCGCTCTCATAAAAATATAGCAGAAACCGTGACCATAACTCAAGTTTTGGAGGGCAAAGTTGACCCCAAATTGGTAAAAGGTAAAATAGTCTTAATCGGGGTAACAGCCCCAACTGTAAAAGATATTTTTGCTACCCCTTACAGCGCTACTAAAAACGGTAATTTCCCGGTGCCTGGGGTATTAATTCATGCAACTGCCACCAGCCAAATTCTCAGTGCAGTTTTAGACGGCCAAGGGCTATTTTGGTATTGGGATGAATGGCAAGAAATTCTCTGGATCGCTGTGTGGAGTGCAGTGGGTGGCTGTTTAGCTTGGCGGCTAGAAAAATCGCTGAATTTGATCGCGATCGCGATCGCAGCTTGCGGCTCATTATTCGGATTCACCTTTTTCCTCTTCATGCAACAGGGGTGGATACCTCTAATTTCCCCTGCTATGGCACTTTTAATCACCGCAGGAGTCGCAGTTACCTATAAATACGAGCAGTCGAGGCAACAGCAAGGGATTGTGATGAAATTATTAGGACAACAAACATCACCGGCGATCGCAAATGCCCTGTGGAAAGAGCGCGTCCATCTGCTCGAATCAGGGTTATTGCCCGGTCAAAAAGTTACTGCTACCATCATCCTCACCGACTTGCAGGGTTTTAGTACAATCTCCGAAAAACTACCGCCAGAAGTGGTAATGAGTTGGTTAAATGAGTATTTATCAGCAATGGCGCAAGAAGTCCAAGAACATCAAGGCGTGATTAATAAATTTACCGGAGATGGAATGCTGGCAGTATTTGGCGTACCCATTCCCCGGACAACTCCAGAAGAAATTGCAGAAGATGCTCGCCTTGCCGTATCTTGCGCTTTAGCCATCAGTTCCCGCTTGCCAGAAATGAATCAAAATTGGCTCACACGCGGTTTACCGGCCGCAAAAATGCGAGTAGGCATCTTTACAGGGCCTGTTATGGTGGGTAGTCTGGGAGGCACAACCCGTTTAGAATATGGAGTGATCGGCGACAGCGTAAATATTGCCTCTCGACTCGAAAGCTGCGAAAAGGATCGGCACGAGGACACTTGCCGGATATTGATTGCAGAAGAAACCTTTCTGCATCTGGCGGACAAATTTGAGGTAGAATCTTGGGGAGCTTTACCGTTAAGAGGCAGGGAACAAAAAGTTAATGTCTACCGGATTTTGGGAAGGAAAAAGAAATAAAAAGAGAGAATCTCTCCCTACAAATTCATGGAGTTAATGTGAAAACAATTACTAAGTTTCTCATCAATCTGACATCAGTTTGCTCAATAGTATTGATAGCTACACTTAACATTTCTCAAGTTGCAGTTGTGGGACAGCCGATAATAAACACACCTGACCGGCCACCCAACCCTATACCGGGAGGGCCGCGCTTCGTTCCGCCCCGTGAAGATATGGATGAGCGGCCCCCCACTCAACCGGGACGCCCTGTGCGCGGTGGCTGCGCGAGCATTAGTCAGCTAGGTCTCACAGCCTTAGTGCCTAAAAATAAGATGGGACGGACTGTTTCCGACTATCCAACGTTCTTTTTCTACTTGCCTCAAACAGAGGCCGAATCAGCCGAATTTATCCTACAAGATGAAAGCGGCAAGCAGATTTATAAACAGGATCTCACAATTAGGAATTTATCAGGGGTGATCGGCGTTAGTATTCCCGCTAACCAAAATGTGCCGCCCTTGGAAGTAGGCAAAAGTTACACTTGGAATTTTACAGTGATTTGCGACTCTCTAGACCGATCGGCAGATCAGATCGAAAGCGGTACTGTACGGCGAGTTGAACTCAGTGCAGATATCCGCAGTCAATTAGATCAGGCAGATCCGCGCCAGAAAACCGTTATTTATGCTGAAAAGGGGATTTGGCAAGATGCCCTCAGCACCCTAGCTGCCGCTCGCCGCGATCAACCTAATGATACAGCGCTCAAGGCTGATTGGGAAAGCTTGCTGGATTCAGTGACATTGGGCAAAATTGCCAAAGAGCCGATCGTTCAAACTCAGCCACAGCCATAAGCTGTACTGCATTTAAATTTAACTTTTCTGGGCTCGGAGCAACGGCCCACAAGAGTTTTAATAAAAATAAGTGTACAAGTTTTTAACTTGTATCAGTAACAGCCAACATGGCTGTTCTACAATAAAAATTCTTTCTTGTGGAACGGCCATCTTGGCTGTTCCCAAAAGGCGGCCGACTTTTTGACATCCCCCACAATAATTATTCCAAAAATCTCTTGTGGAACGGCCATCTTGGCTGTTCCCAAAAGGTGGCAGTAAAGCCCGCCCCCAAATATGCAGGTTAAATGTGAAACAGCTTATTAGTTGTTAACTCCCAAATATCCTGCCATTCCTCTTCTGAAAGTGGCTGCACTTTCAAATCAATTTCAAAACAGCGACAAGCCGCCGCACTCAAAACATCAATGACAGTAGCAATCAAATCATCTCCCCCTTCAGATAGAGGTAATTGCACAGGAATTAATTGCTCCCCAAACACTTGAGAAAATAATTTAACATCCGGCTGCAAACGCATCGAACCGTGCTGCAAAATAGCATCACCCCGTCGCAATTGCGCGCTACCAATTAACTTGCAACCATCAGCGGTAACTAAATCTGCACCCGTCGCAGTACCAAAACAATTCGGATTGTGAATATAACCCCTTCCAGCTTCCCCGTATTGCAAATCCAAACCCATCGCCCTCCAACCCTCAATCAAAAACTCGCAAATAGTCTGATAAGCTTTCATACGGCTGCTTGCAAATCCCGACGCCACAACTGCATAAGTTAAATCCCCTTGATGCAGCACGGCGCGCCCGCCGCTGGGCCTCCTCACCAACTCCACAGGCATTCCCCCCCAAGACAACTGCTGCCAAAACTCCGGCCACCTGCGCTGGTGGTAGCCCAAGGAAATCGCCGTCGGTTGCCAAGTGTAAAATCGCAGAGTTGGCGGATGTTTGCCCGCTAGATGCTGTTCCAGTAGCCATTGGTCGATCGCCATCTGCACGCTACCAGACGCCGACAACAGCGGAATTAAACGCCAAACAGAATGAGCCATCAGTCGCGAGTCCTTAGTTTCTACTCAATAATTCGCAGAATGTTTTAAAATTAGTAACAGTTTTTTGGGCCTGTCTTCTAAGTTGGTGCAAATTTCACCCCCGCCGGTGCTTTAGAAATAAATAGAAAAAATAATCGCAGAACCATGAGCAACAGTGTAATTGTCATTAACGACGAAAAATTTGAAACAGAAGTCCTGAAAGCAGAGCAACCAGTGCTTGCCTATTTTTGGGCTAGTTGGTGCGGGCCTTGCAAACTGATCGCGCCTTCGGTAGACTGGGTGGCGGCAAACTACAGCGATCGGCTGAAAGTGGTGAAAATGGAAATTGACCCCAATCCTACTACTGTCAAGCAGTATAAAGTAGAAGGAGTCCCAGCTCTCCGGCTCTTTAAAAATGCCGAAGTAGTGCTTTCCCACGAGGGAGCCATTACTAAACAAACTTTAATCGGTTTGCTCGACGGTCACTTATAAAGTTTGGAAATGATTCGGGAGTTTCCAACTCCCCACTCACAATTATAGCAAGCGCAAATATTTTTTTAACATCTCTCTTTTATCCTCGATATTCCTCTCTGACTCTGCGCCCTCTGCGCTCTCTGCGGTTACTCAACAAAAATCCCAAAGTCAATAAAAATGCCATATAAAAAATAATTTAGATCCGATAAAAATAGTCCTTAAAATCTTCCAAAAATATAGAAAATATGCAATTTGCCAAACGTTTAGAACCACTGCAATTTAATGTATTTGCCGATATGGATCGGGCAAAAGCTCAAGCTAGAGCAGCGGGGCAAAATGTGATTGACTTGTCTCTGGGTTCTTCGGATTTGCCGGCGGCTGCTCATATTACAGATGCGATCGCACATTCTCTGTCCGACACCAGCACCCACGGCTATTTGCTGTTTAATGGCACAAGAGATTTTCGGGAAGCAGCAGCTATTTGGTACGAGCAAAAATTTGGGATTGCAGTCAATCCAGAAACAGAAGTGCTGCCGTTAATTGGTTCCCAAGAAGGCACGGCGCATATGCCTTTAGCTGTACTCAACCCGGGAGATTTTGCTTTGCTGCTAGATCCGGGCTATCCTTCCCACGCGGGCGGTGTGCATTTGGCTGGCGGTCAAATTTATCCGATGCCGATATTAGCAGAAAATGCCTTTTTGCCGATATTTGAAGATATTCCGACAGCAGTGCTTGCTCAGTCGAAGATGATGGTTTTGAGCTATCCTCACAATCCTACAACTGCGATCGCCCCGGTTGCTTTTTTTGAGAAAGCTGTGGCTTTTTGTCGAGAACATCGGCTGGTTTTAGTTCACGATTTCCCTTATGTGGATTTGGTATTTGACGATTCCGTAGGGGCGGTGCCCCCGTGCCCGCCCTCTGGTAACGAGGAAGAATATCGAAAATTGATGGCACCGTCAATCTTTCAGGCGGATCGAGATAAGAGTGTGGCGATCGAGTTTTTTACACTATCCAAATCCTACAGTATGGGAGGTTTTCGAGTCGGATATGCGATCGGCAATTCCGAACTAATTGCAGCGCTGCGACAGGTAAAAGCCGCAGTGGACTTCAACCAATACCGAGGGATTTTGAA
The DNA here is from genome assembly GCF_036702415.1 of Microcoleus sp. D3_18a_C4. Taxonomy (NCBI): domain Bacteria; kingdom Bacillati; phylum Cyanobacteriota; class Cyanophyceae; order Oscillatoriales; family Microcoleaceae; genus Microcoleus; species Microcoleus sp. D3_18a_C4. Next base: position 12,534 of record NZ_JAUBTI010000145.1, read on the forward strand.
CGGAGCGATCTCCGCATTAAGCGGCCCTCAAGATACCGTCAGAACCAGCGTAGAAACCTTCAGAAAACGGCGGGATGCCTTTGTAAACGCGCTACAGGGCATCGGCTGGCAAGTACCCGTACCCCCTGCCACCATGTACGTCTGGGCGAAACTGCCGGAACCTTGGGCCCGAGATTCCGTGAAATTTTGCACTCAGCTAGTACAGAGTACAGGAGTCGCAGCTTCCCCCGGTGCCGGTTTCGGAAAATCAGGAGAAGGCTACGTGCGATTTGCCTTAGTCGAGTCGCCAGCAATTTTGGAAGCAGCAGTTAGAAAAATTGCTGAGTTTCTCAATTGAGTAGAGCCCTACGGCGAGCGCCGTAGGGACACGGCGCCGTGTCCGAGGCTTGTCAACTTAAGCTTTTAGTCCGCCAGTCCTCCCGCTCACCCGGCACTTTTCCCCAGGGAATTATCTTCCACAGGGCTTATAGCTAAAGTCCTCTCAAAAAGGAGTGAAAAACTCATTAGGATCGCGAATTAAATAACTTACAATTTTAATTGTTATTGTGGGATGGGCGTCCCGCCCGTCCAAAAAGGACGG
>NZ_JAUBTI010000146.1:0-13027 GCF_036702415.1 Microcoleus sp. D3_18a_C4
TAATGGTTATTGTGGGATGGGCGTCCCGCCCGTCCAAACAGGACGGGCGGGACGCCCATCCCACTTTCACGAGTGGAAGTTATTTAATTCTCATTCCTTAGTCGTCTTCAGACGACTTTAGCTTTGAGGCAGGGGTTTCAACCCCTGTCGGACTGTCGGACTATCGGTTGCACGTTAAGTTGACACCTATGGGCACGGCGCTTTCCCTACAGGGGTTAAAACCCCTGCCGGACTGGGGTTTTGACGTTTTTGGGCACACGATGAAGGCCACGGCGTCTAAGTGCTTACCCATAGCTCAAGATGGATGCAATGGCTAAAATAGTGTGATTTCTACCTAAAGGAATAGATATTTGCACGCAGTATCTGTCAGAATTTCTTTTAAGAAATGTTAACGTGAGACATCTTGGGAATTACCAGTTCCGCTCACCCACTCTAAAAATCCTTGAAGTGAATTCTGTCGGGGTAGCGATTGTTCCGTAGCGGCGAGCGCAAACCCGAAAAAGACCACACTGCCCAAAATGGCAATCAGCGGCAAAGGCTTACCCAGCCCAAAGTCCCGCTGAAGGCGAGCTAACGGTCTGCTCTCGCGCCTGAGCATCTTTCCTACCGTCAGTTGTTTGAGACTAAAAGGATCGCGCACAAAATGACCGCTCCAGCTAATTACCATATGAGAATGGCAGTGGGGGCAAGTGAATAGTCCACTGACCATCCCGACTGGGCCTACGACGCTGGAACGGTTGCAGATCGGGCAAGTGACAGAATGAGTGTTATAGGTGGGAGCGTTCATAACTGTTTTTCTTGAGTAAAAAAAACTAACAAGTAATTGGTAGCCTGTGTTAACGCTTAAGGTATAGACCTTGAGAGGCACTTTTCCTTAATTCCTAGTTTACCGCTCCAATCGGGTCGATCGGAGCTCAATCCTTGGGAAAACCTTCAAATTGCCAATCCCGCAACGAGTGCAAGTCTGGAGCACAGGTGAGATTATATTGCAAGGGAGTTACGGTTATTCTGTTGTCGCGAATAGCTTGTACGTCTGTAGGAATATCATGTGGCACCGCCGAATCGGCGATTTCTTCTACATCTTCTAACAATTCGCCAGCCAGCCAATAATAAGTTTTGCCGCGCGGATCGGTGCGCTTTTGAAATATGTCGAAATAGCGGCGAATGCCTTGACGGGCGATCGCAACTCCGGTAATTTCAGCTTGTGAGACTGCAGGTATGTTGACATTCAACAGCATCGGTTTCGCCATTGGCTGTTTTTCCAACTGTGCCAGCAAGCTGACAGCGAAATCCACCGCCGGCCCAAATTCCTGCGAAGTAAAGCTCGCGAGGCTGAAAGCAATGCTGGGAATACCTTCCATAATTCCTTCCATTGCTGCCGAAACCGTACCCGAACAGATGATATCCGTGCCTAAATTGGGCCCGTGGTTGATACCGGAAAGAACAAAATCCGGCGGTTTGTCAAGTAAAGCCCACAAAGCGAGTTTCACGCAGTCGGCGGGAGTACCCGAACAGGCCCAAGCTTGGACTCCGGGCTCAAAAATAGATTCGACAATTTCGGCGCGGATGGGTTGGTGCAGGGTAAGGCCGTGGCCGGTAGCGGAGCGCTCTCTGTCGGGACAAACTACGCTCACATCGTGGCCAGCGGCGGCGAGAGCGTTCGCGAGGCTGCGGATGCCTTGTGCAAAGATGCCGTCGTCGTTGCTAATTAAAAGTTTCATTGAAATTTTTATAGGCCTTATAGCAATCTTAAACTAGATTCAACTACGGCGATCGCTCTAACATCGAATTACTTATTACAAATTATCCGTAACTGCCGAAAATCTAAAATCTAAAATCTAAAATCTAAAATCAACAAGCTGTAGAGCCAAAATTGCGCTAAACTCAACTTGGCCCAAAACTGCCATCAATCTAAAATCTAAAATCTAAAATCTACCAGACTGTAGAGCCAAAATTGCGCTAAACTCAACTTGGCCCAAAACTGCCATCAATCTAAAATCTAAAATCTAAAATCTAAAATCAAAATGACTGTCCAGCTAAGCGACATTGAAACTCAACTAGAAACCCTCGGTCAAGAGTCCAAAAGTGCGATCGCCACTGCCAATACCCTCGAACAACTCGAACAGTTGCGCGTCGGCTACCTCGGCAAAAAAGGCCAACTCTCTCAAATTTTAGGCATGATGGGCAAACTGTCGCCAGACCAGCGGCCCAAAGTAGGTGCGATCGCCAATACAGTCAAAGAAGCCCTGCAAGCCGATTTAGAAGACAAGCGCGCCTCCCTCCAAACAGCCCAAATCCAAGCCAAATTAGCCTCAGAAACCATCGATGTGACGATGCCGGGGATTTGCCGCCCCCAAGGCCGCGTTCACCCGTTAAACGCCGTCATCGACCGCGCTCTGGATATCTTTGTCGGCCTCGGATACACCGTCGCCAACGGCCCGGAAATGGAAACAGATTATTACAACTTCGAGGCGCTGAACACACCGCCAGACCACCCAGCGCGGGATATGCAAGATACATTTTACCTACCAGGCGGCGACTTACTGCGGACTCAGACATCATCAGTGCAAATTCGCTACATGGAACAGCACAAACCGCCGATTCGGATTGTCTCTCCCGGCCGCGTTTACCGCCGCGATACTGTCGATGCTACTCACGCAGCAGTCTTCCACCAAATTGAACTTTTAGCAATTGATGAAGGTCTGACATTTACTGACTTGAAAGGCACAATTAAAGAGTTTTTGCGGCAAATGTTCGGGCAAGATTTGCCGATTCGTTTCCGCACGAGTTACTTTCCGTTTACCGAACCTTCGGCCGAAGTTGATTTGCAGTGGAACGGCAAATGGCTGGAAGTGTTGGGCTGCGGAACTGTCGATCCTAACGTTCTTAAAGGAGTTGGTTTAGACCCAGAAAAGTATACTGGGTTTGCAGCAGGTTTTGGTGTCGAGCGGTTCGCAATGGTACTTTATGAAATCGACGATATTCGCCGGGTTTATGCTAGCGACTTGCGCTTTTTACGGCAATTTTAAAGCATGGTTTGGGGTCGGTTCTACAAACCCTCTAGAGATTTTGCTTAAGCAAAATCAATTTTGCAGTTTCAAGTAAGCAGACAAGAGCGACAAAACCAGAAGATATGGTGGGCGGGTGAGTGCAAGTAACTCTTGCTATCCGACTTCTTTCAGGTCAAAACCCGCCCCCTCACATCAGTTTATTCATGCCCGCTTACTTAAGTAGACAAGGGCTTTGCGCTTACCTACTTATTTATTTCCTACTTGCTAAAAACACCCTTGATGCTGTCAACAGCGCTCTCTACAGCATTCTTGGTATTATCTACTGCTTTCTGAGTCCGAGCTGAATCTTCGGATGCTCTTTTCTCAATTGTGGCCGCATCTTTCTTAGCTTTGCGCTCTACGACACTACCATCCTCCGATGCTCGATCGACTTTAGAAGCATTTGTCTTGGCAGTTTCCTTAACCTTCTCTTCTGTATCTCGGATGAAGTTCTTGGCTCGTCCAGCATCTTTGCTGGCTTTTTCTTGAACCGCATCGCCCGCATCTGCTGCTGCGATCGAGTTTACAGTAGGAGAAGCCATTGCTGCGGTGTTGGAGAAGAACGCACCAGACCAAACGAAGGCCATCGCTGACACGCAAAGCACAGTTGTAGCCATCCAGCGCCCGACAGTCGAAAGCCGTTTCGTAAAAGAATTCAGTTTCATAGAATACAAAAGGAGATATGACATTCTATTTTTACTCGATTTGAGCGATCGGCGGAACCGTTCTCTAGATAGAGGTTATCCACCGACGAGCTGTTAAAAAAGTTCCCTCTTTTGATAGATTCAAGCCAAGAATGTCAGTCTAGTTTAGATTTTAGATTTTAGATTTTAGAGTTGACTCCCCAGCAGCCATTTGGAATCTTGAACTTGGGTGAGTCGATTGTAGATTTTAGATTAAAGATTTAACAATTGATGTCAAATCTGTTAGGTGCGGAATTATTCATAAATCTCTTATTATCTGCGTTAATCACCGTCAATCCTTTGTCATCTGCGGCGCGAGCAATATTCTTTTTTTTTACCGCAGATGAGGGCAGATTAACACCGATTAACGCAGATGAGTCCACAACCACAGCCCATATCAGCGCGCTTAAGTAGATAGGCGGGAAAAATTATATTTATGCAACTAAATATTAACTAGCGTGCTTCAAGTTAAATTTAACACATGGTTTATGGCCAGTAAGTAGGTGCGACAGTCAAGCTATCATCAATGGGGCGATTGTTTTCATGAAATCTCGCTTCTAAGGATTCTTTCACGGAGTGACCATCGCTTTGGGTTACATACATAGGGAGCATCTCATATTTGTAAAAATACTTCTTCTGGCTCCTTCCTTCTTCTGGCTCCTTCCTTCTTCCTCTTTCCTTCTGCCTCTTTCCTTCTTCCTCTTTCCTTCTGCCTCCTGCCTCAAAACTCCTGCCTCAAAACTCCAATTTCTAGCGGAGGGCTGCAAAGGTGAGATGCTCCCCATACATATTTTGCCGCTCATCTACTGTATTTAGGAATAGGTTGTTCCCGAAATTGTGCGTGGGATATCAACATATAATACTTATAATGACTAATCACAATTTAGTAAAAAAGTCAATACAGTTTCATCAATTCCCTTTAGTTTCAAAGGCTTATATTTAACAATGCGATTTTCCTCAACATAATCTGCAACCGCCGCCGAAATTAGCACCGTGTTTGGTTCCGTCACCTCTTGCAAGCGGGCGGCAATATTCACGCTCGGCCCGATCGCAGTATAATCCGATCGATCGGGGCCGCCAAACATCCCCACCACCGCAGTACCCTGGTGAATTCCGCAGCGAAACCGCACCGGAGGCACGCCATTTTCCCCAACAATTCCCTGCTCCAACCAGCCCTTGTTAAGCTCCTTGAGAGCTCGCAGCATTTGGTCAGCAGCAGCCACAGCGCGGCGTACTTGCTCATTAGGCGTTAGTTCCTCCGGCGCGCCAAAGAAAGCCATTACCGCATCTCCAACAAACTTGTCCACCGTACCGCCGCTGTCAAAAATAGCCTTAGTCATTGCCGCCAAATATTCATTCAACAGCTCAGCTACCCGGCGCGAGCGCAGCGTATTTGCCATTTGAGTAAAACCGACAATATCGCTAAACAAAATAGTAATCAATCGCGGTTCCGGGCGCAAATCCAAGGCCAAATCTCCAGCGGCGGCAGCCTTCACCATCGCCGGCGGCAAAAATCGGCGCAGCACCGACTCAGTTAAATAACTGTTCAACTGCTGCACTCGGCGCTCGTTTTGTTTGAGGGCGATCAAATTCCGCACTTCCGCCAACAATTCTCGATCGTTAAAAGGCTTGGACAAATAAGCATCCGCACCCCGTTCTACTCCTTCAATTCGAGTATCTTCGTCGGCTTTAGCAGTCAGCAAAATTGCCGGAGTTCCCTGCAATTCCTCATCCTCTCGAATCATCCGAATCAAATCCAATCCCGAAATCAAAGGCATCATCAAATCAGTTATAATTAAATTAGGGCGACGTTTTTTAGCCACCGCAAATCCTTCTTCTCCGTTGCGCGCGAGCAAAACTGCAAAGCCGGCATCTCGCAGAATGGCCGACACATAAAATCGCAAATCGGGATTGTCGTCAACTACCAAAACCGTTCCCACTGCTGTTTCCGATCTGACAGGTTGGAGCGGCTCAAAGTTATGATTTTCGGCCTCATTTTCCGATAAATCCGCTTCCACATCGGCCAGTTCCACCGCAGCTTTGGATGAGTGAAACTCCGCAGGTATTTCTAGTACCTGTTCCGGGGGCAAGTGAGTCGAACCGAAGTGCAGCCAAACGGTAAAAGTAGTACCTTCGCCGTAAACTGATTCAACTGAAATTTGACCGCCGTGGAGTTCGACTAATTCTTTGACAAGTGCCAAACCTAAACCGCTGCCTTCGTAGGAACGGCTTGCTGAACCTTCGGCTTGGTGAAACCGCTCGAATAAATAGGGAATTTGTTCGGTGCGAATGCCGATACCAGTGTCTTTTACTTGCAACAAGCAGTGAGCGCCGGCCGATTCAACTTTCAGGGTGATAGTTCCGCCTTCTGGGGTGAATTTAACAGCATTTGATAGCAGGTTGTAAATAACTTTGTCAAATCTTTCCAAGTCCAAATAAAGTAAAGGACATTCTTGCAGTTGGGTAATTAAGTGCAGTCCTTTTTTCTCGCAGTAGGCGCGGAACGACTCTGCGGTAGAGTAACAGAAACCTACTAAATCGCAGGGGCGGAAACTCGGCTGCATCCGTCCGGCATCGAGCCGCTGCAAGTCCAGCAGTTGATTTACCAAGCGCAGGAGGCGGCGGGAATTACGCAAAGCGATTACGGCTTGTTCGTAGGGCAAGTCTTCTTTGCGCCTGCAAGCTGATTCCAGAGGGCCGATAGTTAGAGTTAGAGGCGTGCGGAACTCGTGGGAGATATTTTGGAAAAATTCGGTTTTGAGCCGATCGGCTTCCAGAAGCCGTTCTGCCTGCTGTCTGGTAGTCTGGTAGAGGCGCGACTGCTGCACGGCAAGAGCAGCTTGAGTTGCGACTATTTGAGCCAGGTCAATGTCTGAGATGTTCCAGCGGCGGATGCTGCAATTTTGGCGCAGGGAAATGCTGCCGATGATTTTGCCTTCTGAGAGTAAGGGAACGACTAACAGGGCGCGGGCTGGCGATCGAACTTGCAGTTCTGTAACATTTAACTCGGGGTGTTCGTCGAGGTCTTCGATCGCCACCGGCTCTTTTGATACCATAACTTGCAGCAACACCGGATTGCCCCGAATCGGCACCAAAGACTGTGGCAAAGAAGGATGGGCAAAAACCCAGGCGCGAGTGTTAGCAGCAGCATCGCCAGAAGCCGTGTCGTAGCCAAGAGGGTTCGCAACTACCTCTGGATTGTCAATAAAGCCCTGTTCTACAGCCACGGTATCCCTCTCTGTGTCGTATAACCCCACGCATTGGACGTATTCATCATCTTCTGTCCACAGAGATAGGGCGCAGCCGTCAACTTGCAAAGCTTGGCCGAGTTGTTGAGTAATGGCTGCAAAAATATTTTGGGGATCGAGACTCGATCGAATTGCCGTAGTAATAGTATTGACTAAGGCCTCGCGCTTTGCCAGCGCCCGCACCTGTTCGTAAGCCCGGGCTTGAGAAAGCGCCAAAGCCGCTTGGTCTGCCACCGTAATTACCAACTGTACCTCGTGGTCTTGCCACTGGCGCCGTCGATCGAACTGGTGCAGCGCCAAGACTGCCATCAGTTCCATTTTGTAAAACAGCGGTACGATCAAGCTCGATCGAATATTCGCAGCTTCGTAAGCCTGCTTTCGTTGGTGATTATCCCAGTTTAAAACTCGATCGTCAGTTTGGGCATCTTGAATCACCTCCACATCCAGAGTTTCCCAAACCAAATCCGGCAGCAAATCCGGGGAGAGTTCGGCAGCAGAAGCCTCTGGGGGCGTGACTTCCTCATCGCCCCGCAACCCTTTTGTTTCTGCCTTCTGGTAAACGAACCACTCATCGGCCACCCGGCCGTCTTGGAACGGCCGCAGCAGACAGCAACTCACCTCAAACATCTGCCCGACAGTTTCCACAATTCTTTGCAGCATTTGCTGGTAATTGGGAGCCGATCGGATAGTATTGGTAACGGCATAAAGCAGCGATTCTTGGCTCAAAGCACGGCGCAGTTCATTGGTGCGCGTTTTCAGAAGATTGTGAGTCTCAACAGCTTGACTGACAAGATTTATCAGCTCTTGAGCATCCCAAGGCTTGGTAACGTATTTGAATACTTTGCCAGCGTTAATAGCTTCAACTAAATCTTCAACATCCGTATAGCCAGTTAAAATAATTCGGATCACGTCTGGGTATTGAGCCGCCGTCAGGCTGAGAAACTCCGTACCGCTCATTTTTGGCATTCGCTGGTCGGAGATAATCACCGCAACTTCTCCCTCTTTTGCCAAAATTTCGAGAGCAGCGGGGCCAGATTCGGCTCTGAGCACTTTGTAGTCTCGATGGAAGGTGCGGTAAAGCAAGTCGAGGTTATCCGGTTCGTCATCGACGATCAGAATTTTTAGCTTAGGATTTTCTTGGGAATTCATGCACCGTTCTCCTGTGCCCCGGGGCTGTTCGATTTAATAAGTCCGATCAAAGGAAGAATTCGCCGATTTAAATTGCTGAAGTCATACCATTTTCGATTTTCGATTTTCGATTTTCGATTGCGAATGAGTGATGACATAAGGCTTGGGATTTTGCCTAGAGGGCCATTATTTTGGGAAAATGGTATCACAATAATTCGTGGATATGAAGTTGTTGTGAGTAGGCCGAGGCAAGCATCAACCTTGATTTTTGATGTCTGGGTTTTCAATTCGGAATTCTTCTGAGCCACAGTTATCTGTCGTGCACCCCAATTTTATTATTTAATGATATTCATATAAACTCGTCTCCCGATAAGTTTTTTTCACCCCTTACCTTTATGCAGCAATACAGCAAACACACATCTGGCCATTTTAACGGGAGCATCTCAATGAAAGCAGCCCAGCTAGAAATTGGAGTTTTGAGGCAGGAGTTTTGAGGCAGGAGGCAGGAGGGAAGAGGAATAAGGAAGGAGCCAGAAGAAGTGTTTTTACCAATATGAGATGCTCCCATTTTAACTGCAGTCTGGATATCTCAGAATACATAGGAATAACCGTCCTGATTGTGAGTTGATTTGCCAAAATTATGTTTGAGCCTGGCTCCGGGGAGTGTTTTATTTGGTATGTGAAAGCTGCCCGCAGCAAGATACAATAGACAACCAACATCTTCGCCGGTGTTTTTTCCCACAATTAACAGCAACTTTAACAGTCAGCCAAGGATACCGACCACAATCCGGCGCCGAGCCCCTGACTGATATTCGGGGGTCGCCCACAGACCACAGAGGTGTCTGTGGGAGTGACGCAATTGCTGTACCATTTTAGTTAGACTTGCACTTTTTTCCCCGATCTCGGCATTTTTTGTGCCTGCTGCAGACCAACCCCCAAGCCAATTACTGCGGCGAAACACCGCAAGATCGAGCATCCATCTGTTAATCTTAGCTAGGGATGTACTCTGTGGAAACCGATCGGTCGATTTTAGATTTTAGATTTTAGATTTTAGATTTACTCCACAGATGAATCGCGGAGCTTGAACTAGGGTCTAAAATTTTGATCTCTCCACGACGAGTGTCGGTGACTTGTATCGGTTTTTAGGCAGGGTCAATCAGCTCGATCGAGGTTTTGAAGGTCTCGCGCGCAGCAGAGTATCGAACCGAGGGGGAAAACGCCTGCCGACTGTTTCCAGGCATCCAAATTTAAATTGGAGGTTGAAAAAGTACCCAGTAGCTCAACAGGTAAGGCCGGTTCGATCGGGGACGGGCGATGGATAGCCCAGAACTGCTGAAAGCTGGGGTGCCAGCCCGGGGGGCGGCGGGGAACATCCGACGCGCGATCGTGCCCAGTGTTAGTATGGTCAGTCGTTGAGTTTTTCAACTACCGCTTGACCGAAGAACGAGTCCGCCGGGCCCCTGGCTTTAGACACGGGGATAAGTCGGTAGCGGTTTCAACCGCCTGAGCGTGTTTGATATAATTCAAACAGCAAGTAAGAATAACCATCTACGCGAAGAATCATCAAGCGTGCGGAGAAATCCCGGCAACGGAGACATCCGCCTTTGATGCGGAATACTTAAAGGGCGAATAATGGCAGGGTGAGGAGCGTACCTATCTGGCGCAAGCGATGGACTCTGAAAGTAAGAAACACTCTAAAAGTAAGCGCAATTGCAATATCTTTGATACGGGTATTGTTTTGAGCGTCTAGGGGGACTTTTGCCTGTCCCTTCCAAGTTTAGCTTGGAGAATCCCCCAGCTTGGGCCGTGGGGAGTGTCAAAGATAAATTATATTCGATCGGGTATTTCCCTAAGCAGAGAGCGGTAGGATTCCGGGAACCTGACCGAAGAACGAGCCCGCCGGGCCCCTGGCTTTAGACATTGGGATAAGTCGGTAGCGGTTTCAACCGCCTTCAGTATTTAACAATTCTTAAGGCAAAATTAGTGTAGTATGCAGATTAGTGCTGTATAACTCTACTATGAGTGTTAATTACAAATCAAATAAAAATGTTGTCTACTCGTGCAAGTACCATATTGTGTGGTGTCCGAAATATCGTCGCAAGGTTTTAGTTGAGGGGGTCGATGCCCGTTTAAAGGAGATATTGTTAGAGGTGGCGACTGAGTTTAACAGTGAATTAATAGAAATGGAAGTAATGCCAGATCATGTTCACCTCTTAGTCGAGTGCGATCCTCAATTTGGAATTGCCAAGCTAATTCGATACATGAAAGGACGCTCTTCCAGATATCTCCGTCAAGAATTTCCTTGGTTAAAAAGTCGATTGCCAACCCTGTGGACGAATAGCTACTTTATTGCGACTGTTGGCGGTGCGCCTATTTCAGTAATCAAGCAGTACATTGAGAATCAAAAAAATGTCTAGCTATGGATGTCAGCAAAATTTAATTAGTCCAAATCGAGAGTTAAGAAGCGTTCTAGAGTTTGTATGCGAAGAGTCGAACAAACTAGCCAACTGCGGGACTTACTACTCTCGACAACTGTATTTCAAGACCGGGAGGATTCCCGGCAAGTATGACTTGCACAAATTATTCAAGGAAAATCTTCATTTCAAAGCGCTGTATTCCCATGTTGCTCAACAAACGTTGACCAGTGTTGCGGAATCTTTCAAGTCATATATTGGATTGCTCAAGGGAATCAAAAGTGGCACAGTAACGCAACATCCTAGACTACCCAAATACCGCAAAAACAGCTTAAAGCTTGTGACCTTCCCAAAGGCAGACGTAAAGCTAAAGAATGGGCAATTGAGGTTCCCATTAGGCAGTAAGGTTAAATTGTGGTTTGGAATTAGTGAATTTTATTTGCCGATGCCGTCCAATCTCGACTACAAGACAATTAGAGAGATTCGTATTTTGCCAAGAAATGGACAATTTTATGCCGAGTTTGTCTACCAACTTCAGTCAAGAGCGATTGAATTAGATGTCAGCAAAGCTCTGGGTATCGATCCAGGGTTGAATAATTGGTTAACTTGTGTTTCCAATGCGGGAACAAGTTTTATCGTAGATGGACGGCATCTAAAATCATTAAATCAATGGTATAACAAGCGAGTTGCAGCGATTAAAGAGCATAGACCTCAAGGTTTTTGGTCTAAGAGATTGGCGCATATTACAGAGAAGCGAAACAGGCAGGTCAGAGATGCAGTTAACAAAGCGGCTAGATTAATATTGAAACACTGCCTAGAAAATCAGATAGGCACAGTCATTTTTGGCTGGAATAAAGAAATGCGTCAAGAGATTAATCTTGGCAGCAAAACAAATCAAAATTTGGTGCAAATTCCTACCGCTCGATTGAAAGATAGGATTTCCCAACTTTGCGAACAATATGGCATTCGGTTTATCGAAACCGAAGAAAGCTATACGAGTAAGGCGAGTTTTTTAGATTCGGATGAATTGCCTAAGTTCGGTGAAAAAACTGAAGGGTGGAAAGAATCTGGGAAGCGCGTTAATCGCGGATTGTATCGTTCTAAAGATGGAAGCAAAATCAATGCAGACTGCAACGGTGCGGCGAATATTTTGCGAAAAGTAGCGGCAACTTTAGGGTTATGCCTTAAAAGAGTCAGTAGAGGCGCTTTGATTTCGCCTTTGAAGGTTCGTATTTGGACTCTTCAAGAATCCCCGTCCCTGAGCGGGCCCGGGAGTATCAAGTTAAAACCTTTGTGATTGTTTTTAATACCTTGCCCGCTAAGCTGTCGCGCATTTAATTTGTAAGCTACTGTTTACTTAAACTATTGTGATGCCGGCCGAAAGCCAGGGATCGAGCTTCAATTTAAAGGCCAAATAGCTTATCCACCAATCTAGTATTAGGGGATGAGTTTTATTTTTTCATAACTAGAGTATTAACTGCTAAAAATTTTCCCTTTACCTCAAATACTACTTAAAGTCAAGCACCAAAAAATGTAATTTAATCGGGCTAATAAACTATGCCTATAAGTTACGTTATAAGATCAGTATAACATCAGTGAATTTTCTAAGAGGGTAGCTTAGAAACCCGCGTAAAAAAATTAATATAGTGGCCTGGCATTGTGAATCCTTCATTTTTTTCCTCACCATCTCACCAACAACAAACTCCCGGACTTTCGGGTTTTTCGATCCGGGTGGCTGCGCCGAACGACTTGACGCAGCTAGCTGATATTTTGGCCATGAGCTTTCACTCCCGCGAGGGGTTTGTAGAATGGGTGTATCCAGTGTTGCGTTTGGGCATTTACGAAGATTTAAAAAATCGACTGCGTTCTAAGGCAGAACATTACATTTGTCTGGTTGCTGAGCTAGTCTCGCGCGAGGAGGGAACGCAGAATTATAGGGCGCACCGAGATCAGCGCCTAACAGGAACAGTAGAAATGGCTCTACGTTCTCGCTTTCCTTGGCAAATCCCTAATTCTGACTATCCTTATTTGTCGAATTTAGCCGTTCACCCGGAGTACCGGCGGCAAGGGGTTGCTCAACAATTGCTCAGCAACTGCGAGGAGACAGCCAGAGAATGGGGATTTTCTGAGATTTACCTCCACGTTCTGGAAAATAATCACCCAGCGCGACAGTTGTACTATCAAGCCGGCTATCGCTTGCAACAGGTGGATTGGAATTGGAGTGGTTGGCTGTTGGGCCAGCCGCGCCGGCTGTTTTTACGCAAGCAGATTTCGCTATCCTAAGCTAAGTATTTGAATTGATTATGGGGAATTGGGGCTTCGCCAAGAAAAAGGAAAAAATAGCTCTTCTTTCCTTCTATTGTGAATCAATGGAATGGGAATGGGGAATTATTGATGAATTTTAGTTTGCTCTTAAGCCCGATCGCCAAGGGAGCATCTCAGTTTTGTAAAAAGCATTTTTTTTATTGTAGTGCGAGCGTCCCCGCTCGCGTATTGTACAATAC
>NZ_JAUBTI010000147.1:0-12734 GCF_036702415.1 Microcoleus sp. D3_18a_C4
TTATTGTAGTGCGAGCGTCCCCGCTCGCGTATTGTACAATACGCGAGCGGGGACGCTCGCACTGTAAATGCAAAACTCAGATGCTCCCCTTTCTGACTAATGACTAATGACTAATGACTAATGACTAATGACTCCTGACTCCTGACTTAAACTTTCGCTTCCAAAGACTTGAGAAACTCAGTATTTACCCCCGACTCCCGCGTCAGGGCAATTTTCCCAGTACGAGCAATTTCCTTAATCCCAAATCTATTCAGAACCTGGACGATCGCCACCATTTTACCGGGATCTCCGACAACTTCTAATGTCAGCGTATCATCACCAATATCCACCACTCGCGCTCTAAAAATTTGAGCTAACTCAATTATCTCCGATCGCGTCCCGCTAGCAGCATTAACTTTCAGCAACATCAACTCCCGTTCCACACAGGGAATTTCCGTTATATCCTGAACTTTAAGCACGTTAATCAACTTGTACAGTTGCTTTGTCAACTGTTCGATAATTTGGTCATCTCCGGGTACAACCATCGTAATCCGAGACACTCCCCCTTGTTCCGCCGGGCCAACGGCGAGACTTTCAATATTAAAACCCCGACGGGCAAACAAACCAGCAATTCGAGTGAGGACACCCGCTTCATCTTCAACTAAAACCGAAAGAGTGTGTTTCATTTCTTCAAAAAAGACGCATTTCGTGCAATTCTACTTTCGCCAATTCGCCTTTTAGCAGAAGTGCACGGTCATTGAACCTTCATTAAACAATATGTTTGGCTCAAAATTCTTCAGGTGTTGTCCCTGACGGGGACTGAAATTTTGAGACCAATTGGTCTCAAAAATCCTTCAGAGAAAAACCCGGTGTTGCAGTGAGGGCATTTGGCGGCGGACTTGTTCTAGTCGATCGGGATTAATTTCCGAAATTTTGAGACCAATTGGTCTCAAAATTCCTTCAAAGAAAAACCCGGTGTTGCAGCGACGGCATCTGGCGGCGGACTTGTTCTAGTCGATCGGGATTAATTTCTGCAATCGCCACACCCGGTTCCTCTCCAGCATCCGCCAAAACGGCACCCCAAGGGTCTATAATCATCGCGTGACCGTGAGTTTGACGGCGGCCGTAGTGGCGACCAGTTTGTGCAGGGGCGATCGTATAACAAGTATTCTCGATCGCCCTAGCTTGCAACAAAACCTTCCAGTGATCCTTGCCAGTGTAAGCGGTAAACGCCGCCGGCACGAACAAAATATCGGCCCCTTTGTACGACAAATGCCTGTACACTTCCGGGAACCGCACGTCATAGCACACCGAAAGTCCCAGCGTCCCCAAATCCGGCGACACATAAACAGGCGGCAAATCTTCACCAGCTTTCACAGTGTTCGATTCCCTGTAAGTAATGCCGTCTGGCACATTCACATCGAACAAATGTACTTTTCTGTACCTTGCCACTTCCGTGCCGTTTGGGTCTACCAGCAAACAAGTATTGTATACCTTCCCCCCCTCCGTCGGCACTGGAAATCCGCCGCCCAGAATCGTTACCTGGAATCGTTGGGCCATCGTTTTGAGAAATTTTTCGCTTTGGAGCCCGATCGCCTCTGCTGAAGCAATCTTTTCCTCCTCTTCGCCCATAAACGAGAAATTTTCTGGTAAGGAAACTAACTCCGCACCCCGACGCACTGCCAGGTCGATTAATTCCTCTGCCTGAACCAAATTTTTTTGCAGGTCAGGCAAGCTAGTCATTTGAATTGCTGCGGCGAGATAAGACTTCATCGATTCCAAATATTAGTCATTAGTCAGTTGTCAGTTGTCAGTTGTCAGTTGTCAGTTGTCAGTTGTCAGTTGTCATTAGAAACTAATTGAATAACTAAATATTTGAGACTCTGGGCTTTTTCCCTAGTGTGCGCTGGTCTTCACCCAACTGTTATAGAAGTTTTCAACCGTTGTGAGGTATGCCCTATGCCCTAGGCCCTATGCCCTATGCTCGCTTCATGTTACTGAGAAATGCTATAGAGTTTGAGAGTTTTGATATTTGAGCTTTAAATTAACCGGTAACTCATCACTCAAAACTCAAAACTCTCAACTTTTTCTCCTAGGTTTTGCAACCTAATTTGCCTCAAATCTTAAGGCATCGGATGGAAAAGCAGGTCGGGGAAAAAGCGGTTAAATTCAATTAAAGCCGCGCCTTGAATAGATAGCCAAAGGATAGCCAATACTGGTGCGGTCGAAAGAAACTTGACAAAATATTGCATGAATTCTGCTCCTGAAAATTCGAGACAGTTGGTAATTGCCGATCGGTAAGCGCGCTAATTGCTAATTTCTAGTTAATTACTTAACTGTTAGCTATTAGCTTTTCTCCATTTCCCAATTTTAGCGGGGGGAAACAGTAATTTCGTCGTCCTTGGCAAACATTTCACCGCTGGTGATTGATGTGAGAGCTGCCAGAGGCCATAAAACGCCGCTCAGCATACATTTGATTGCCAAAGGAACGTCGATAATAATCTCTTTTTCCTCTGGGGTTGCGGATTTTTTGGTAACTTGCAGATAAGAACGGCCTACCCAACCAATCCAACCTGCCATATACAAGAACAGTATGCTAGGAATCAAAAAGTCCCCTGCTTTGCTCAAGTTGCCGTCTACGATTAAGTGCGGGTATCCTTCCGGGCCGCACATAGCTTGAGAATAGCGATCGAATCTTGCTTTCGCAGATGCCGGGTCGCCATTGGTTGAACGTGCATTTTTAGCCAGTTCCTTGAATTCGGGAGAGTCTTTGCACGGCACTAAATTGTAAGCCGAAGCAACTGGAGCAAAACTGATCCAGACACTCAACACTAAAATTGCAGCAAACAATCGTCGCATGGAATTGTTTCCTTTTGTTACAAAACAATAAGTTTTTGTACAAGCATTTCAACTTGCCGATCTGGAATCCAGATTACCGTGTTTGTTGACAGTGTAAAGTATCCACCATTAATGCGGCAAAGCCCAATAGAATGAGGGATTCCCGTTTTCATAGGTCAATGCTGAGCTAGCAATACCGCGAGGATATTCCTTCATGGCATCAGATGATGGCCTTACCTGTCGATCGGGCAAAAATCCCTTAACAATAACCTGAGTACAGGTTGAGCGGGGGACTTGCGCCGAATTAGTTAAGCTAGCAATAACTAACCTATCAAATAAAATTAGCAGTTAATGGCAACCATTTTCGCAATCGAAACAAGTTGTGACGAAACAGCAGCAGCAATTGTTAAGAATCGTCAAGTTTGCAGCAATGTTGTAGCATCACAAATTAAAATCCACGAGCAGTTTGGTGGGGTAGTGCCCGAAGTGGCTTCGCGGAGTCACCTAGAAATGCTCAATCAGGTAATTGCCCAGTGTCTCGGTGAAGCAAACCTGAGTTGGTCAGAAATTGACGGCATTGCAGCGACTTGTGCCCCCGGTTTAGTAGGTGCATTGTTAGTCGGGCTGACAGCGGCGAAAAGCTTGGCAATAGTCCATCAAAAACCTTTTTTAGGCGTCCACCACCTCGAAGGGCACATCTACGCTTCTTACCTTACCGAACCAGACTTGCAGCCACCGTTTTTGTGTTTGTTAGTTTCCGGGGGACACACTAGCTTCATTTACGTCAAAGATTGCGGCGTTTATGAAACAGTAGGACAAACACGCGACGACGCCGCCGGCGAAGCTTTTGATAAAGTCGCGAGACTGTTGCAGCTAGGATATCCCGGCGGGCCGCTGATTGACAAATTGGCCGCCCTTGGCAATCCCCAAGCATACCCTCTACCAGAAGGCAGAATTTCCTTGCCCGGTGGCGGCTACCATCCTTACGACAGTAGTTTTAGCGGCTTGAAAACCGCAGTTTTGCAATTAGTGCAGAAACTCAAGAAACAAAATAACAATGTGGGTGAGGAAGGCATCTTGCCTGCCTCTACAATTAATGATATTGCGGCCAGCTTTCAGGAAACTGTAGCTAAGGGTTTAACAAAAAGAGCGATCAACTGTGCCGTAAATTTCGGGCTTAGCACTATTGTAGTGGGTGGGGGAGTTGCAGCAAACAGCGGACTCCGAAAACACTTACAAGCAGCCGCAGGAAAACACAACTTGCGGGTATTGTTTCCGCCATTAAAATATTGTACAGACAACGCAGCAATGATTGGCTGTGCGGCGGCAGAACACTTGCAGCGAGGACACACATCGCCCCTGACTTTGGGAGCAAATTCAAGAATGGCTGTCAGCGATATTATGGAACTGTACAATTTGTAGTAGTAAAAATAAGTTTGTCTCCTAGTTCCCAGACTCTGCTTGGTAACCAGAAGACAGTTAATACCAATTTAATGTGAAGTTGTACATATCTCGATCCCCCTAAATCCCCCTTAAGAAGGGGGACTTTGAGAAGAATCTTGTCCCCCCCTTATTAAGGGGGGTTAGGGGGGATCAGATTCTATGCTCAACAGTCAACAGTCAACAGTCAACCCAACGATGAAAATCCGCGACGCAGAAGAAAGCGATTTGCCAGCAATTGTGCAAATATACAACGCAGCAATACCGGGCAGAATGGCCACAGCAGATTTAAAACCAGTCTCAGTCGAAAGCCGCCTTCTGTGGTACAGAGAACACTCTCCCAATTCCTGGCCGATTTGGGTAATGGAATCAGAACAAAATATTGTTGGCTGGCTGAGTTTGCAGATTTTCTACGGCCGCGCTGCCTATCAGCATACAGCAGAAGTTAGCATCTACGTCGCACCCGATCGCCAACGCTGCGGAATCGGACAAAATTTATTGCAATCGGCAATTCTGCGGAGTCCAGAATTGAAGCTTAAAACTCTCATAGGAATAATTTTTGCTCACAATCAGCCGAGTATAAGATTGTTTGAGAAATTTGGCTTTCAGCGGTGGGGATATCTGCCACAAGTTGCCGAACTTGACGGCCTTGAAAGAGATGTCGTAATTCTGGGTTTGCGTTGTCTGTAGGAACTGAGATGTTGTACCATTCTTAAGAACAGGCAAGATGCCTGTTCCACAAGAAAATTCATCTCTTGTGGAACAGGCCGGAAAGCCTGTTCATAAAAGGATTATTGACAAGGCTGCGATATGAGATGTTGCACCATTCTCAAGAACAGGCTTTCCGGCCTGTTCCACAAGAAAATTCATCTCTTGTGGAACAGGCCGGAAAGCCTGTTCATAAAAGGATTATTTACAATGCTGCAACATCTCTGTAGGAATTGATATCTATTCCGGTGCCACCGGAATTGATGCGATGTTTGCTCAATCTGCTAAAATTGTAATTTCATCCAAAGATGCGATCGCCACATCAGCATTTTCCAAATGACTAACCTCGGCCTTTCCCCAACAAATCCCGATACAGCCAGCCGCGCCCGCATTTTTACCCATCTGAATATCGCCCGCTGAATCTCCCACCATCAAAGTTGCTGCGGGATTTACTCCGAGTTTCTCACAAGCTAGCAAAAACAATTTCGGATCTGGTTTATGAAGCGTTGAATCAACTCCCATTTCTAACTGAATCCACTCGCTTAATGCGTGGTGTTTCACAAATTTCTGCACCGATTCTGTTGTAGCAGCCGAAAGAATTCCCAGTTTTAAACCAGCTTCCGAAAGATATTTCAGCACTTCCAAACTGCCGACAAATAAAGGAGAAACAGCACTATTTTTAAACATTTCGTCAGCTTCGTCAAAAGCGCGGCGCGCAATAGTTAAAGATTCCAGCCATCCCCTGCCGGTTTCGGCGATGTATCCCGCCGCCACAATCTCATTTTCCCTGCGGCTACCGACTGCTAGCAAACCCGTGGGGTCGATGCTGCCAGGTTCGATGCCGAAAGCCATTTGTAAAGGCTCTCCAACGCCCGGAATTTGAGCGTCTGCGAGGCGCGATCGCTTCATCCCCAACAATCTCAAAAACTCCTGAGAATCCTCTAGAGTGCCGTCTTTGTCAAAGATTACGGCTTGGATATTAGAGAAGGTAATGCCCCGACATTTAATAGTTACCAAGAATCTGAACTCCGTAATATTTATATCAGGACACAACAATGTTGTGTCCCTACAATATCATGTGCGATCGATTAACCATAATACAATACGCTTGGGTTAGTGTGAAAAAAACCGATCGTGCGTAGGTTGGGCCCGTGAAACGGAGGGTGCGCTACGCTCGGAGCCCACCTACAGAAGAGTATTGAACCATAATATGGCGGCCGGGGCGGGTTTTTGAGATTGTCAATTATTGGCAGGTATTGTTGGTGAACCCGCCCCTACGAAAATCGCGCTCGATGACCGGAGATCATATCAGTGGCCGAGGCGGGTTTTTGAGATTGTCAATTATTGGCAGGTATTGTTGGTGAACCCTTCGACTACACTCAGGGCATCGCCCGCCCCTCAAAGAATCACGATCAATTGACATGATTTCTGTAGGGGCGGGTTCACCCTGATCTTCAACACAAATCCCAAATTCAATAAACCCGCCCCGGCCGGATATTAGGATCGATCGACCGGACATGATATCATACAAAATATTTAAAATCGTCCTACTAAATTAGCCACCATTAATCCTAGTACAACCGGCTCGATCGGCTTAACAATATGCCTTTGAAAACCAGCTTCGATCGCCATTTCGCGTTCTTTATTGCCCGCATAGGCAGTCAGCGCCGCCGCTGGGATTTCTCCTCCGGCTTCCGCAGCAAGAGCTCGCACTTCTCGAATTAAGGAAAACCCATCTTCCTCTGGCATTCCGAGATCGGAGATTAGCACGTCATATTTGCCGGGATTTTCAGTCAAAGCAGCGATCGCACTTCTGGCAGATGCAACTGCCAAAACCTCAGCTCCGTAGCCTTCAAGCACAAATTGTAAGAAGTCGCGCGTATCTATCTGATCGTCTACGGCTAAGATGTGCAAGCCTTTTAGAGAGGGGACGCGATCGCTAGAGGCGTTTAAAGGTTCTACCAAAGCAGTTGACTTTAAATCGATCGCCGATTTCAACTCTTGAGGTAGCGAGCGCAACGGCAATCTCACAGTCATTGTAGTTCCTTGTTCCTCACCCGGACTTTCGGCTTGCACCGTTCCCCCGTGCAATTCAATCAGGTGACGCACGATCGACAAACCCAATCCCAGCCCTTGATTCTCTTTAACGCTGCTGGAATCGCCTTGATGGAAACGATCGAAAATATACGGCAAAAATTGTGCCCCAATGCCTTTTCCCGTATCGCTGACTCGAAGTTGAGCATGATTCTCGATCGCCGATAGGATGATTTCCACTCGTCCCCCCGCCGGAGTAAACTTAATCGAATTAGACAGAAGATTCCACACAACTTGCTGCAAGCGATGGGCATCCCCTAAAACAGTCGTAGAAATCAACTGCGAAACAATTTGAATGTTTTTTGCCTCGGCTGATAATTCAACCCCCTCCAGCGCAGCTTCCACCGCTAACCGCAGATCGATCGGACAAATGCACAGTTGAAGCTTGCCACTGGTAATGCGGGAAATATCCAGGATATCTTCGATTAACTGAGATTGCGCCCTCGCGCTGCGATCGATCACCTCTAGAGCCTTAGTAATGGCTGGTTCCTTCAGTTTCCCGGAACGCAGAATTTGTGCCCAGCCCAGGATCGGAGTCAAGGGATTGCGTAATTCGTGGGAGAGATTCGCCAGAAATTCATCTTTACTGCGGTTGGCTGTTTCTGCCTGGTGGCGGGCCAACTGTTCATGCAGTAATAACTGCGATCGTACTGTCTCAAACTGCTTGCGCTCTGTGATATCCTCGATCGACAACAGAATCATTAAAGCTTGGTCTTCTCGTTCAAGTTTACAAGCATTCAGCAGCAGGATTTTCTGCCCTATCTGGTCAAACAGGTGCTCCAACTCAAAGTTTTCAAGCTTAACATCACTCACCAGAATATCTTCCAAAATCCATCGCAATTGGGGAATATTCCACTGCCCGTTGCCTAGCTCAAACAGCGAATATTTTGCTGTTTCTGACGGTGACACCTGAAACATTTCATAAAACGAGCGATTTGCTTTATTCACTCGGAAATTAGCATCTAGGACGACTAAAGGCGTTTGCACAGTTTCCACAATGGTTTCAGCATAATTTCGGGCTTCCTCCAAGGTTCTGGCACTGCGTTTAAGAGCATCAATATCGAGCAAAACCATCACCACACCGTCAATCTGGTTTTCCGTTGTCCGGTAAGGACGAATGCGGAGGTTGTACCAATATCCCGATAAAGTTTGAACTTCTTGTTCTTTCGTCTGGAGAGTATCAATCACCTCCAAAATCATCTGTTCCAAGTCAGGAACGTTCAGAGTTGAGCGGATGTCGCTAAAGGGTCGTCCAACATCTGTGGGAATCACACTAAAAATTTGCTGTGCCGTTGGCGTAAAGCGTCGAATCTGTAAATCGTTTGTCAGCATTAAGATAGGGATATTGATACTCGAAAGCAAATTTATCAGATCGTTATTGACCAGGCTTTGTTCAATATTTCGGCTGCGAAGTTCCTCGTTAGTGGTAGTGAGTTCCTCGTTAGTGGCTTGAATCTCTTCTTTGGCCGTTTCTAACTCCTCGTTGGTGCTTTGCAACTCCTCGTTGCTCGAGAGGATTTCTTCGTTGGCAATTTTGATGTCTTGGTTGAGATTTTCCTGTTCCTCGATCACCGCTTGGAGTTGCGCTTGCACCGCAGTTTTGTCTTGGTAAGCGGTTGCAAGTGCCTGCCTCAGCAGCTCAATTTCGCGCACTAAATCAGCGTGCTCGAAGCTTTCAGAAGGGAGGGTGGTGAGGTTAAGCACCGGGGGTGAAGCCTGTTCAAATAGCACCAAAAAGTAGCGTCCTTCGACCGCCTGTGGCCCGAAGGGAATCACCTCAAAATTGACGATACTCGATCGTCCGCCCGATTCAACAACCGATACCCCTTCTTTCCTAACGGTCACGTTCTGCGTTTGTGCCTGATAAATAGCGGTGCGAAGCTCAACCAGCAAGCCTTCCCTTGCCATTGTCAGCAAGTTTAAGTCGGGCGTTCCGAAGGCCAGTCTCAAGTAAGGATTGATGTCTCCCCGCACTTGCAGGATGTTCATGAGCTCGTTGACAACCACACCTGCTAGGGCATAGCGATTCAAAATCAGTTGGTCTGTTTCTCGCTGTAAATCCAAGCTATTTGTCAAATTTTCCTTCACTCCCTGGCGTTCACGTGCTTTAGCTACGGGATAGGAACTCGGCGTAAACGAAAAAGTCGGACGAGTCGCCGTCAAGTTTTTGGCATAAATTTTAGATTTTTTATCCACTGAAGTAAACAAGTCTGAGAATTTTCCGGTGCTCTCAGAAGTGCCTAACAAGAGAAAGCCATTTGGGTTAAGACTGTAGTGAAAAATGGGCATCACTTTTTTTTGCAATGACTCTCCCAAGTAGATGAGTACATTGCGACAGCTAACTAAATCGAGATTGGAAAAAGGCGGGTCGCTACCTAAGTCTTGTCTGGCAAATACACACAGTTCGCGGACTGCCTTGCTGATTCTATAGCTACCTTCTTCTTGGGCAATAAAGTAGCCAGTACGTCGTTCTGGTGAAACATCTACCATCTGGTTTTCTGAGTAGACGCCAGACCTCGCTTTGCCAATTGCCTGTTCGCTAATGTCTGTGGCAAAAATCTGGATCGATGGCTGGATGACTCGATCGCCCAAAAACTCTAACAAGCAAATGGCGATCGAATAAACTTCTTCACCTGTCGAACATCCCGCCACCCAAATCCGAATCGGAGTTTCGGCCGATTTATTTTGGGTAATCGTGGGGAAAACCAGTTCTTTTAACTTTTCAAAGGCTTCGGGATCGCGGAAGAAACTGGTAACGTGGATCAAGATTTCTTCATACAGGGCTGTGACTTCAGCCGAATTGTCTCGAAGATGTTGGGCGTAATCATTCAAGGTTTCCAGCTTGTACAACACCATCCGTCGCTGGATGCGTCGAGCGATCGTGTTGGGTTTGTAGTGACTAAAATCAACGCCTGTGGTGGATTTCAGCAGCGCAAAAATAGTTGCCAGGGCATCTCCCTGTTCGGGCGATTCCTCAACTTTTGTCAGGGGAAGCGGGCCAGTCAGAAGGGGACTGCGACTATAGTTTCCCAGTTCCTCGGCAATTTTTTCCGGTGGCAGAATGAAATCGACATTGCCTGTCGCAACAGCGGTATTCGGCATACTATCAACTTTTGCTGTGTCTTGACATTGAGCAAAAGTCATGCCTCCGGCTGCTTTGATTGCCTTGAGCCCCAGTGAACCGTCTCCGTCTCCCCCGGATAAAACTACGGCGATTGCTTTGTGCCCGCGATCGATCGCCAATGAGGTAAAAAACGCATCTCCCGGCATATATTTGCCATAAATCTTCTCGCGCGGTGATAGTTGCAGCACGCCTTTACATACCACCATCTTGGTGTTGGGCGGAATAACGTAGACTTGATTGGGTTCTACAGCTACGCCGTCTTTTACCTCATTAACAGGCATTTGCGTCGTTCTCGCGAGAATCTCGCTCAGCAGACTTTTGTGATTGGGATCTAAATGCTGAATCAGCACAAACGCCATACCCGTATCAATCGGTAAATGGCTCAGTAACCCCGTGAATGCTGCCAAACCTCCTGCTGAGGCGGCAATCCCAACAATGGGAAAGGGGGCCTCGGTTTCGGCTAATTGTTCGCAATCGAGGGCGGCTGGTGCGATCGATTCGGGTGTATTTTCTGGAGATAATTGAGGAGAAGTCATAATGTGAAGTCCTCGACTTCAGTTATTTAAAAGCCAACATATTTGGTAAGCGTGTGGCTAAGTAATTCGGACTATTTGTATCAGAGCCTACTTAAGTAATCGGCATTATGAAGCTCCCTTAAGGATGAGCTACACTGTGGGAGCCATGAGCTGAGGGCGATCGAACAATTCTATCTGCTGTTGGGGCGAGTACAACAATAGGCTGGCAATAACCAAGTAGTATATCAGCTTTTGTACTTAGCTTTTTTCACTCACCAGTGTAGCAGACAGCGGGATTACTGATTCAGTATTAATTCTAGCAGTATAAGCGACTTGGGCGCCTTGTATTCCTTTTAAATCTTCTACTCGTTTTTGAATTTCGGAGACTCCAGCAGCTTTTAATGCTGTTAAAAATGCTTCGTCGCTGTAAACATCTTCGGAAAACGAAACTTCGTCACTTTTAGAAAGATTTTGAATGCGGGCGGCTTTGTTGACTGTCGATCCAAAATAGTCGATCGAATTATTAAGATTTACCAGCAAAGCCGTACCTCGGTGAATGCCAATCCTGACTTGAATCCACTCTTGTGCTTGGCGAGTGGAGTTATACTCTCTCAAACAGGCTACAGCACCAGCGGCAGCCATAATGGCTTGTTCGTTGCTGATAAAGGAAGCCATGACGGCATCGCCGATGGTTTTAATGACTTTACCGCCAAATTTCTCGATCGACTCAAAGAAAATTTCAAAATGATCGCGCACAATATTGTAAGCTTTAGTATCTCCCAGTGTTTCGTACATTCTGGTAGAACCGGTAATATCAGTAAACATAATAGTAATCGCCCGAATCTTGACTCGCTCTCTTTCCGAGATTACTTTATCGCCGAACAAACGCTTGTAATCCGGGTGATGAAGCAGTTGGATTCCTGACAGCCGCAGGGGCAGTTGTTCTACTTTCAATTCATCGGGCAATTCATCTGAATGCAAAATCAGCCCCGACAAATTGTGTTCGGTATTAGTTAATTCTATCTTGAGTTTTCCCGGACGCACGGCAAGCTCTTTTTTGTCGAAATCTGGGCCGGCCAACTGCTGGAGTTGAATTTCTTGTATCTCTTCTGTTTCTGCGCCTTCAACCTTTAAAATCCCTTTAGCTAAAGTCAGGGGACAGCAGTAGCGGTATCGACCTTTTTCTAAGCTAACAGTCTCTGATTCGGTGCAGTAGAGAGGTGTCACCAGTTGCAGTTTGCTCTGGAGTACGGGAGGGGGAGCGCAGACGGGCCGCAGTTGCGGGTCTTCGATTTCTTTGTTCAGGGAAAAAGTAACTTCGACACGATCGAGCAAATCAATTTTAAACTCGCGCTCGCACATCGGGCAAAAAGACATTTCTGATGTGTCTGCCAAATCCTTAAATTCTTCTGTAATCATGTTGCAGTGGGGGCAGTGAATATCCCAGTGCAAGTCGAAGGCACCGGCTTTCACTCCGTGCAGAAATTCGGAAGTAATTTTTTTAACATTCTTGACTGTATCGCCTGCTACGTAGTAAGGATTAATTCTCAATCTCTGCAAAATGTGGGAACCGGTTAACCAGTTTTCGATTTGGTCGATCGTTCCTTTGCTCGAATTGGGACGTTTTTTGAGCTGTTCTAATTTTTCTTTTAATAGTTCGATTTTCATGACTCACTTGCCTTTGAGCCTCATGGCAAGAAATTTCTAAGTATTATTTTGTGTAATTTGCTTGTCTAGTTTGTTTTTGCCTGAGAATGCTGATGAGTTTGCACTTGTGCGGATGTCCCTGATGTTTGTAAATCTTAACAAATTAGCAGCATAAAGGCTAGGTTTATTTAGGAAGATCGATCGCGCTGCCACTGGTTTTGATTCAAAGTGCGATCGGTGCATCTGCCTGCAGGAACATATTAAATTGTTGGTAATTGGTAATTGCTAATTGGTAATTGGTAATTGTCAACCACTAAGGATCGCGAATTAAATAACTTACAATTTTAATTGTTATTGTGGGATGGGCGTCCCGCCCGTCCTTTTTGGAC
>NZ_JAUBTI010000148.1:0-12658 GCF_036702415.1 Microcoleus sp. D3_18a_C4
GTCCCCGCTCGCGTATTGTACAATACGCGAGCGGGGACGCTCGCACTACAATAAAAAAAAATGCTTTTTACAAAACTGAGATGCTCCCATGTGCGATCGCCCGTGGCATCAATACAATTTTAGATTTGAGATTTGAGATTTGAGATTTTTCCTGATTAGTATGGTTTACGCGGCGCACCCAGCCCGCTGGCTGGCTAGAAACCCGGTTTCTACGAGTTTTGCAGAGAGGAACGACAAATATAGGAAGAAACCGGGTTTCTGAATTCTGTGTGCGATCGCCAACTAAGTTTTTAGTAGAATCCTCACAAAAAAATCTAAATTAATTCAAAATTCACAACCGCGCAGGGTTGTTCCGGATCGCGAAAGCAATCTCAAGATTTCAAACTATTTTCTTGTCCGACTTTAGCCTCCTGAGCAACTTGATCGACCTCATCTTTGGCGAGAATTTCCAAAGCTGTCTGTGCTTCTGCACCGCCCAACCGCCCCAAAGCTTGGGCGACTCTGTAACGGATCTGCCAATCTGCATTGGAAGCGTAGGGAAGCAGCAGCGGCAGCGCCCGTTTATCTCCCAATTCACCTAATGCGCTGATGGCAATGGTTTGAATCAATTCGTTTTCAGAAGTGAGGGCATTTTCTAACATCGGAAAGGCTTTCGGATCTCCCATTTCTCCCAAAGCCGCAACGATGCTCAGTTGCACCAGCCATTCAGAGGTACTGCTATAAACTTGCTGCAAATCTTCTAAAGCATCGGTTAATTTCAATGCGCCCAAAGCATCGGCTGCTGCTGCTTGCACGTCGGGTTCTGGGTCGTTGTTCAAGCTGTTTCGCAGTACCTCTAAAGCGTTCGGCAGATTCTGCGTGCCGAGGGTTGATATCTGGCTGACTGCTGCGTAGCGAACCCGGACGTTTTTGTCGCCGATCGCAATTTGAATCAGTTTATAGGCGATCGCGGGTTCTAGTTGCCGCAGTTGGTTGACTGCTCGCAGTCTTTCGCCAAAATCCTCGGAATTCAGCAATTGTTCGACAGACTCAGGGGTAATGCTCATCGGATTTTAGATTTTAGATTTGAGATTTGGTAATTGGTAATTGCCAAAAGCGAGCGAGATTGAAAGAGCGATTCCCTACGGGATAGCTTCGCTTCACGACTCATTTTCTGATACAGTCCTGGAACTGCAACAGTTAATTTAAGATTCGGCAGCCATCGAGCGAATAATATCTCCCCTAGTGAGGATGCCGATTACTTTACCCGCAGTATCGACCACCGGCAATCGATGGATGCTGCGATCGTGCATCAGTTTGGCAGCTTCTGGGACAGATTTGTCGGGCCCGATGGTAACTGGGTCTGTACTCATGGCTTCTCCTACTGTTTGTCCTAAAGCCTTGTGGAGTTCTCGCTCGTAACGAGATGGATTTTCCAAATAAATTACGCTGTCGAGCACCATTATGTAAGCGGGCGGAGTTACGCCGGTTTCCCGCCACATCAAGTCGGTTTCGGAGATGACTCCTACCAACAAGTCATTCTCATCTACGACGGGAAGACCGCTAATGCGTCGATCGGCTAAAATTTTAATCGCTTCGTTCAAGGGCATTTCGGGTCGCGCCAAAATCGGGTCGCGGCTCATTACATCGGCTACTGTTTTTGGCATGATTAGCGGTTGATTGAGTTATCTCTCCTTATCGATCATATAGGCAAAGCGTGACACAGACTGAAGAAAGGCAGCTCTGCTGAAAGGATGGGCTTAAAGGTAGTAAAGAAGGAAAAAGTTTGAATCCCAGAATTTTGCTGTTTTTTTCGATCGCACTATAAAATTCTGCCGTTTGCCTCTCTCCGGCGAGCGATCGGTCTGACAAGATTGTTAAGATATCTTAAAGAGCGGATAAATCCTTACCAATGCCAGAATCTCCAGCCACAGAACCAGACTCCCAACCAGAAGCGCGCTGTGTATTGGTTTGCCAGTATCAATCTTGCCTGAAAAATGGTTCAGCAGCAGTGCTAGCTGCTTTTGAAGCTCAACAAGTTGCAGGGGTGAAAGTGGAAGCCTGTAGTTGTCAGGGACAGTGCACCACTGGCCCGACTGTACGAGTTACCCCGGACGAAATTTGGTATTGTCGAGTTAAACCGAGTGATGTACCCTTGATTGTGGAAGACCACCTCAAAGAGGGAAAACCTGTAGAGGCGCTATTCAATCCGAGAATTCATGCGCGTTATTATTATTAATATTGACTTGATTCGGTGAAACTTCCAAGCTCTGGCGCATCTAATTTTAATAGTTATTGTTAAGGAACTGGCACTTTGAAAATCCAAAGAATTGCGCTGAGTTTGTTAGTCCTAATTCTGGGGCGTCCGTCGGCGGTTATGGCGCAAACGTCGGCGGTTGCTGGGGATATTTGTCCGGGGGAATTGGGAGCGCAAGTAGATGCGATCGCCAACCGTCCCGAATTTAGCCGATCGCGCTGGGGCATTTTGATTCAACCTCTATCTTCTACTACTACTCTCTACAGCCGCGACGCCCAGAAATATTTTATTCCAGCATCAAATGCCAAGCTGCTAACTACAGCCGCTGCTTTACAGAAACTCGGTGCAGATTTTCGGATTAAGACATCGGTTTACAGCGGCGAAAATGGGAGTTTGTACGTGGCCGGCAGGGGAGATCCGAGCATTGCAGAAGCTCAGTTGAAATCTTTAGCGCAGCAGTTGAAGCAGCGGGGAATCAGTCAAGTTAACCAGTTGATTGGCGATGACAGCTATTTTCAAGGCAGTGCAGTCAATCCGAATTGGGAATGGGAAGACGCGCAAGCTGGCTACGGAGCGCCGATTAACAGTTTAATTTTCAATCAAAACGCGATCGACCTTCTTTTGTCCCCACAGGCGATCGGGCAACCACTGAAAGTTACTTTTGCCGAACCAAAGCTGGCAAATCAGTGGCAACTTCAGAACAATTCAGTAACAGTCGCCCAAAACGAATCTGAGTTTATTGAAATTGGCCGGGAGTTCGATCGACCTATAATTCGAGTGAGCGGACAGTTGAAAGTTGGTGCAGAACCTGAATCAGCTTATGTCGCAGTTGTCAACCCCGCTAATAATTTTTTGCAGCAGTTTCAGCAAGTTCTGGCGGCTGAGGGAATTCCTGTTAAACAGGCTTTAGTTGCCTCGGCTTCTCGCAATTTAAATCAAGAATTAGCGACCGTTGAATCGCCGCCGCTGGCTGAATTGGTGAGAGAAACTAATCGAGTAAGCAACAATCTTTATGCAGAAGTTTTATTGAGATTGCTGGGAAAAGTTACAGACAAGATGCCCCTGCCACAAACACTCACAGGCAAGATGCCTGTGCCACAAGAGGATACAGGTGAAATGGGTTTGAAAGAGTTAAAAACAGTTTTAACTCAATTAGGAGTAAATCCAAACAGCTACAGATTAGCCGACGGTTCCGGCTTGTCTCGCCACAATTTAATTACTCCAGAAGCCTTAGTGGAAACTTTGAGATTTATGGCCAATTCACCTGCTGCATCTATTTACCGCCAGTCACTGCCGATCGCTGGCGAGAGCGGCACTTTGAAAAATCGCTTAAATACTACACCAAATCGCGTAAATTTGCAAGCTAAAACAGGAACTATGAGCGGAGTTTCCGCGCTGTCGGGATATATCGAGGTTCCGAATTACGAGCCGCTGGTGTTTAGCATTATCGTCAATCAATCTGACCTATCGACTGCAAAAATGCGATCGGCAACGGACGAAATTGTGCTATTATTGAATCGCCTGCGCCGCTGTTAAAACAATACATTTAAGGTGAGAAACTTGAGATCAGTAGTTACACCTAAAAAACAGGACACGCCAAAACCCTACAAGTTTTAAGTTTAATTAGATTGCAGCGGCGGGGATCGAAAAGCAGCTACAATAAAAGTAGAAAAATTAACACCATTGGGCCGTTTTAGCCTGCTACCAGTCGGCGGGTTCTGTACTTCCCGAAAATAAGTCTAACTTTCCCACTATGAATTCTTTAGATTCCGAACAGCAACACATCTTTGTCAAAACCAATAACATCCGCCTGCACTGCGTTTCTCAAGGAGAAGGCGAGCTCGTTCTCCTCCTGCATGGGTTTCCAGAGTTTTGGTACTCTTGGCGTCATCAAATCCCTGCTTTAGCGCGTCATTTCAAGGTGGTAGTGCCGGATTTGCGGGGCTACAACGATTCCGACAAGCCGGAAAGCGGCTATGATTTGGATACCCTAAGCGCCGATATTCGCGGTTTGATTGCGAGCCTCGGTTATACAAAAGCTCACGTTGTAGGTCATGATTGGGGAGGGGCGATCGCGTGGCACTTAGCTCAAAAATTCCCCGAACAACTCAACCGCTTGGCAATTTTAAACGCTCCGCACCCGCAGCGATTCATGCAGGAAATGGCGAGCAATTTAGATCAAATCCGCCGCAGTTGGTACGTTTTGGCATTTCAGGTTCCCGGCATTCCCGAATTGTTGATCCGGCAAAACTTGAAAGATTTTGTTCACAATGTTTTCCAAGGACAAGCTGTTCGCAAAGGATCTTTTAGCGCTGAGGAAACTAAGATTTATCAGACTGCTTTAGAAAAGCCGGGAGTATTAGCCGCCGCTATCAATTATTACCGGCAGATGTTTCATCCGCAGAGGCTTTGGAATTTGGGGCAGAAATTAGAACCTGTGACAGTTCCTACTTTGGTGCTTTGGGGAGAAGATGATGCGTTTTTGAGCCACAAACTTGTAGAAGGTTTAGACAGATTAATTACGGCTCCGTTTAAGTTGAAATTAGTTCCTCACTGTGGTCACTGGATTCAGCAGGAAGCGCCGCAAACGGTGAATCGAGAATTGCTGAGTTTTCTGAGAAATTCTTCTGCTTCTGTGGCTTTGGCATAGAAAAAAATTAACGCTGGCAAATAAGAACGGGCAAGATGCCCGTTCCACAAGAACATTGATTTTTTGTGGAACGGGCATCTTGCCCGTTCTTAATATCTGACGCACCCTACTTATTGATCAATACGCTTGGGTTAAAACTGTTTATTCCTCGGAGAGCCCCCTAAATCCCCCTTAAGAAGGGAGACTTTGAGTAAGTTCTTGTCCCACCCCCTACTCCCCTTCGTAGGGGCGGTGCCAAGAGTGCCCGCCCTTGGCTAGGGGGGATCGGGCTTAACCCAAGCGTATTGACTTATCGATCAGTCCCAGAGCAAATTTTCTTGGATCAGCAGTGCAATCATCGCAGTTCTGGAACAAACACCGAGTTTGATAAAAATCCGCCTCACGTAAGTAGCAACCGTCCAGTGACTGATATTTAAATTTTTGGCAATACATTTGTTGGGCAGGCCTTGGGCTACTAATTGCGCGATCGCTCTTTCGCGTGGACTCAGGCTAATTTCCGGTTTGTAACTTGTGCTTTGCATACTTTTCCAATGAGGTAACGAGTTAAAATCTAATCAATTAAGGGTACAATCCCGAGTTTCTCTCGAACTTCAGATAAAGGAGTTTCCCAATCAGATGCAACGTCCCAATTAATTAGCCGAGTGGCTAATTTTCCGTGTTTTAAGCCTTTGATAATTTGTCCGATCGCGCATTTGCCACCGATCAGTCCAACTAACACTAAAATCGCACAGGAAGGGCGAAAGACTTGAGCGCGAGTAAACGCTTGAAGTATCAATTCATCTTCTGTTGAAGCTGAAAGACCAGTCAGCACGTGCCAAACGTCGTGGTTTCGCTGAATCCAGTCTCCCGATGCGATCGGCTCAAAGCCTTGTTCGTCTAGAAATCGCGCCACTTCGCACCCTAATGTTCCTGCTGGCAGTTGGCGCAATTTTTCCAAGTCTATTTCAAAAGGTCGATCGCTCTCAATTTGAGGATTAATTGTTTGAGCAACCTTTAATATAACTTCTAATTGACCGTCAGCCATGATTTATTCTCCCTCGAACAATGATTTAACTCTCTGGCAAATGAATTTGTGTTTGTCAAGTTCATTTTTGCGATGAATCAAGACGACTTTTTTTACGGACTCAGCTTAGAAATCGTACTTTCTGTCACAGCAATCGGCTATCAGGAGCTTTTACATTTCTTTACAAGCATTCTTAGATTTGAAATCTGCTACCTGTAAAAATCGCCCTAGTTTTTCTAATCGCCACTTAACCCACCGGGAAGTACCCGTAAAATCTACAGTATTTAGCGGTGATTGGAACTCCCTTACTTACGTATATAAATTTATTCTGCTGCTAATTATTGGAACCTGCAATGAGTCAGAAGTTGAAGCTTGCAGGCCTCGTGATGCAGGTGCATACAAGTGAAGAGAGCTGAAGGGAGCTGAAGTAAGGTGAAGTTATGCAGAGTTGATGTTTAGGAATTACGCAGTAGTGCCAATCCCCCGTGGTTGCCGAATTTGTAGTGGTCATCATGGGCGATTGCCCCTATGTCGTTAGAATGTCGCTCAAATGAGTGTCACTCATGTGAGCGACTGGTCAAATATGTTCACCAACAGCTACAAATAAAGTAGAGATTCATACAAGGTGTTGCTGTGAAAAAACTTTCCATTTTGTTATCCACAGGAGTTGTGTCATTGATTTGGTGCGCTGCTGCTAGCGCTACCACTTATGTTAATCCTAACGGTAAAACTACTTTAAACTTGTCAGAAAAAGGAAACAATCGCAGCGGTTTTTACTTGACCAAAGTAGGCAATCGGGAATTTTTTGGCAATATTCAAATTACCCGTTCCGAAGGAGCAGTAGGCTCTTACTATTACAATGGGACTTTCACAGACAGTGCGACCGGCCCTGGCACAAAAATTGTTTGTTCTGGAGATATTGCCATTGTCAGGCGTCAAGTGGGAAGAAGCAGCCAATTGGGAGCCGAAGTTACTTGGAAGGTGAAAGCAGGAGAAAATTGTCCTTCTATTGGGCAGACATTTAAAGTAAATTTAGTCGAAGCTTTACCGCGTCCTAATGCAAGTGGCGACTATACTTCTAGCAATGCTAATACTTGGTTGAGTCCAACAAATGGTTTTGTAACTTGGCCTGCTTGGCGAGTGACCTCGCGAGATGGACAACTCAACTGCCGCAAGACCGCAAACGGAGCAATTCAACAAGTTTACCGCGCGGATAGAGATACAGTTGCTGCTGAACTCAGGGGAGCAAATGCGATTACGATGGCGAACGGTCAACCCTGGATGCTGACAAGACAAGGCTGTTATGTGCGCGCTAATTCTCAATACGTTCAGCCCGTTTCTCTGCCTGAATAAGTGTTCGTAAATAGGGAGCCTTTCACTTGTGCAGCCAAGCTAGAAATAGGAGTTTTGAGGCAAGAGGCAGAAGGAAGGAGCCAGGAGAAGTATTTTTACAAATATGAGAGGCTCCCGCCAGATTCTCCCTCAGTGGTTCTGGCTTTCCGATCCCCTCAAAGGGCAATCGGATTGTTGCCTCAATTAGCTTGTTAATTCGTTTTAAAGTTTTCTTGTCTTGCCCTTGCCAATATAATAAATAATCGCCCCAAGCCTCATCCGTCCATGCTCACTTTCTAGTCATCCAACAAATGTCGCTCCACCACTTTCCCCTGCTTAAACTGAGCAATAGAACGCTCCAAATGGGCAGCATTGGCGGGAGATTTAAGTAAATGAACTGTTTCCAGCAAACTATTAAAGAACTCTAGCGACATAACCACGGCATCCTCCGCGTCCCGTCTAGTGATGACGGTATTACTGGTTTACTTGTTGACTGGCTGTGCCTCTTAACCCATGTAAGCGACAAGCGAGCCGAAGCCGAGCGAAAATTAAATTCGAGGCTCGCTTGTCGCTGTTGAGCGTTACTTTCGTTCTTTGCGAAAGTAACGAGTAAAACCAGTAAACAACCAGTAAACGAGTAACAATTGAGGACTAAAAAACTTAGATTTCTTCGTCCAAACCATCTACATCATCTACATCATTTACATCATCTACATCATCTACCTCATCTACATCATCTACCTCAATAGGAGCGACAGAATTAGCAGAAACCAGAGCACCAGTCTCAAGTTTCTTTTTAACTAGCTCCTCAATTTCATTTTTGAAATCGATGTTTTTCTCCATGTGCTGGATCACTTTGTCTCGTCCTTGAGCTATGTTCTCTCCGTTGTAGCTATACCAAGAACCTTTTTTGATGATTACTCCCATTTCGTCGGCCAAGTCAGTCAGACAGCCTAAAGTAGAAATGCCTTTGCCAAATACAATGTCAAATTCGGCAATACGGAAAGGCGGAGCAACTTTATTTTTAGCAACTTTAACTTTCGTGCGGTTGCCGTATTCTTCGGTACCTTTTTTCAAGCTTTGAATGCGGCGAATGTCAAGCCGCACGCTGGCGTAGAACTTGAGTGCGTTGCCGCCGGTTGTTGTTTCGGGGTTGCCGTAAGTTATGCCGATTTTCTGCCGCAATTGGTTGAGGAAAATGACGGTACAGCCGGATTTGCCGATGTTGCCGGTGATTTTCCGCAAAGCTTGGCTCATCAAACGCGCTTGCAAACCCATGTGGGAGTCGCCCATGTCGCCTTCGATTTCGGCGCGGGGGACGAGGGCGGCTACGGAGTCAATTACTACGATATCGACGGCGACGGAACGGACGAGTTGATCGACGATTTCTAGGGCCATTTCGCCGGTATCCGGCTGGGAAACTAAGAGATTTTCAATATCCACGCCTAAAGCGGAGGCGTAGGTGGGATCGAGGGCGTGTTCGGCATCCACGAAGGCTGCGATACCGCCGGATTTTTGGACTTCGGAGATCGCGTGGAGGGCTAGAGTGGTTTTACCGGAACTTTCCGGGCCGTAAATTTCAATAACTCGACCTTTTGGCAAACCGCCCCCCAAAGCAATGTCTAGTGTCAGGGCTCCGGTGGGAATGGTTTCTACCTTCATGCGAGTGGAGTCTCCCAATCGGACGATCGCCCCTTTGCCAAAGCTGCGCTCGATTTGGGAAAGTACGGAAGTTAGGGCTTTTTGCTTTTCTGAGTTTTCAGTGGAAGTTTTTATAGACGCTTCTTTTTTTGGCATTTGCGGTACGCGGGTAGACCCCTTGCGGAGCTTGTTGATTAACTGTACAACACGTATGTTAGCAGTTATTTTTGGGGTCTGGAGGTTCTGGGAGGATCTGGTTGAAGATTCTTGATTTTGGGGAGGCTTGGGCCTCAGCCAGCTTTCAGAAGGCTCTGAGCTAGAAGGTATTCGGCATCCGGCAGAGGGTAGAATTATTGTCTGTTAGGGGATGTAGTTGGTATCGATCACTCTGGGAGTGAGGTTTAAGATGGTCTACAGTTCCAAATTCCGTGAAGCGTAGCTATCCCGGAGGGAATCGCCACAATTAGGACAAGCATGGGATCTACAACGCATCAAGACACATCTGTAAATACCAAAAATTACCGCTGGCTGATGAACTTATTGGCGATCGGCATTTTACTTGGTATCGGATTTCGGTTTTTTGAGATCGATCGCAAGCTTTACTGGCACGACGAAGTTTACACATCAATCCGCGCCGCTGGTTTCACCCGCCAAGAAATCGACGACCAACTATTCCAAAACCGGATTGTTCCCGCACCACAATTGCAAAAATATCAGCGGATTAAACCGGGAACTACAGAAGCAGACACGATTCGTTCTTTAGCACTAGAAGACCCGCAGCATCCGCCTTTATACTTTCTCATGGCTCGTTGGTGGATGCAGGAATTTGGCAGTTCTCTAACAGCATCCCGCAGTTTGCCAGCACTATTGAGTTTGCTGTCGCTGCCTTTGATGTACGCTTTAGCTCAGGAACTTTTCGCCTCGAATTTGGCGGCGTTATTAGCAACTGCACTTTTGGCTTTATCACCCTTTGACATATTGTTTGCTCAGACAGCAAGGCAGTACAGTTTGCTGACAGCCACAGTTATTGGCAGCAGTTGGCTGCTGCTGAGAGCAGTGCGGTTGCGGGGTTGGAAAAATTGGGTATTTTACTCGCTGGCGATCGCCCTTGGTTTCTACACTCACCCTTTCTTCAGTTTAACACTCATCGGACACGGAGTTTTTATAATTTCTTACTGGTTGTTTGTCAAAAAAACCAAATTGCGAGGTCATGTAACTAATTCCCAATTCTTTTTAGCAGTAACAGCAGCTTTAATATTGTATCTTCCGTGGATTTACGTGCTGGCAACCAACCTGGGACGAGCATCAGCTACGACAGATTGGACGCGAGTATCTCCGGGTTGGCTGTATCTTGTCAAATTGTGGACGCTCAGCTTTACAGCATTATTTTTTGACTTCGACTTAGGCTTTGATAATATCTGGACTTATCTGCTGAGATTGCCATTTTTGCTGTTAATTGCGGCAGCCCTTTACACAATCTGCAGCCGGACTAGCAGTTCAACTTGGCTGTTTATTTTAACATCAATTTTTGTACCTTTTTTGATCTTGGCGTTACCCGATCTAATCCTAGGCGGCAAACGTTCCGCCGTCAGCCGCTATCTGATTTCCTGCTTTCCGGGAGTGCAGCTAGCAGTTGCTTACTTGCTCGCCAGTAACGTGAAAATTCAGCAGCGGTTTTGGCAAGTCATTTTAGCCCTGGTTTTTACAGCAAGTATAGCATCCTGTACTGTCAGCGCTTTTTCTGATACTTGGTGGAGCAAAGACTTGAGCTATTTTAATGCTGAAGTTGCGAAAATTATTAACAAAGAGGCTATAGCTAACCGATCGATTAAAGATACAATTGTAATTAGCGATCGCGGCAACGATTTTACGAACATGGGAGATTTGCTGTCTCTGAGTTATTTGCTTGACAAAGACGTGCGGCTGATGCTGCTGAGCCAGTCGCCAGAAATCGAGATGCTGAACAAATATTCGGCTCCCCTGGTGTTGGGCCCTTCGGAAAAATTGATCTCGGCACTCAAGCAAAATCAACGCCGCTTAGAGCCAATATTGGAATATGCCAGGCTTTTTCGAGCGCGGCGAGCTGACTGAGCTACATAGTTTTGAGGTGGGAGTTGTGGTCAAGAAGGTGAGTTTGTTTTTCACGAAAGTTAAGGATGTTTTAAAAATGTGCAACAGTTTAGGATAACGAAATGCAAAATCCCAATCATTTTGACTCAGAACATTCGCAGAAGTTTCGCAATCTTCAGAC
This sequence comes from Microcoleus sp. D3_18a_C4, assembly GCF_036702415.1. NCBI lineage: Bacteria > Bacillati > Cyanobacteriota > Cyanophyceae > Oscillatoriales > Microcoleaceae > Microcoleus > Microcoleus sp. D3_18a_C4. The sequence goes on from NZ_JAUBTI010000148.1 coordinate 11,114, forward strand.
AGAATTACGCGAACGTTGGCGAGCGATAGAAGAATTCGACGGCGGAGATTGTGACATTATTATCATTCCTTCTGTCAGCTTAGATCAGCAAGAAATGCAGAAAGTTGAGGGTGCTTACCATTACGAAGAGCGGCATTTATTTTCATTGATTCGCCTGCGAAATCCCCGCACGCGCTTAATTTACATTACCTCGGAACCCTTGCACCCGATGATTGTGGATTATTACCTGCAATTGCTGCCGGGAATTCCGTTTTCTCACGCGCGCGATCGGCTTTTGCTGTTCAGTGCTTACGATGCTTCTGCCAAATCCCTCACCCAGAAAATTTTAGAGCGCCCCCGCTTGATGGAGCGCATTCGTCAAGCAGTGCGGCCGACAAAATCTTATATGGTTTGTTATAACTCGACGCCCTTAGAACGGGAGTTATCTGTTAAATTGGGGATTCCTTTGTGGGCCAGCGATCCAGATCTGTTATACTGGGGAACAAAAAGCGGTAGCAGGCAAATTTTTAAAGAATGTGGCGTGCCTTATCCTGACGGTTCTGACTTGGTTTGGAATGCGGAAGATTTAGCAGAATCTGCCGCACGGTTGTGGGAACGGCAGCCACATTTGCAGCGGATCGTAATTAAGTTAAATGAAGGTTTTTCGGGGGAAGGAAATGCAATTCTCGATCTGCGTTCCCTGGCGAGTAAAGCACCTACAGAAAGAGCGAAGGCAATTGGCGAGCACTTCCATAATTTGCGCTTTCAAGCAACGGGCGAAACCTGGGAAAATTTTAGCAGCCGCATTCCCGAATTAGGGGCAATTGCCGAAGCATTTATCGAAGGAGAAGAAAAGTTCTCCCCCAGCGTTCAAGGCAGAATTATTCCCAGCGGCGAAGTAGAAATCCTCTCCACTCACGACCAGATTTTAGGAGGCCCCGACGGCCAAATTTTCTTAGGTTGCCGATTTCCTGCGGACGAATCTTACCGGCTGGCGTTGCAAGAATTGGGATGGAAAGTTGGGAAAAATTTAGCCGAAAAAGGTGCTTTAGAGAGATTTGGAGTAGATTTTCTCGCTGTAAAGCAATCCGATGGAAAATGGGATCTTCAAGCAATAGAAATTAACTTACGTAAAGGAGGCACAACTCATCCGTTTATGGCTTTGAAGCTGTTAACAAACGGTCGGTACGATCGTACTACCGGATTATTTTACAGCCAGCAGGGCCGTCCGAAATATTATCTCGCTTCGGACAATTTGAAAAAAGAGCGCTATCGGGGATTATTACCGAACGATTTGATGGATATTATTGCTGACAATCAACTGCACTTTGACAGCGGTACAGAGACGGGCAGTGTGTTTCATTTAATGGGTTGTTTGTCGGAGTTTGGCAAATTGGGAGTGACGAGTATCGGCAATTCGCAGCAAGAAGCTGAGGAGAGGTATAACAAAGTTGTGAAAGTGCTCGATCGCGAAACCTCATACTAAATCTCATTTAGGATCGCGAATTAAATAACTTACAATTTTAATTGTTATTGTGGGATGGGCGTCCCGCCCGTCCTTTTTGG
>NZ_JAUBTI010000149.1:0-12554 GCF_036702415.1 Microcoleus sp. D3_18a_C4
TCAATTACGCACTTGATTTAGCTAAACACTTGATCTTATCATGTTTTAGGTTGAAATTAAGATGCGTTTACCCTGGTAAACGGGTACAGTCTAAAAACCTTTGCTTTACCTGCATTTAATAGCTTTCTAGCTATCACTGGCAGACACGGAGTTAGAGGTTTCTTGTCGATGTCAAGTACAAATACTTGATTGGGAGTTTTAGACATGGTTGCGTCTATTCCTAATTAGTAAAGGTTGCCTCGGCATGGTTATTAGGCGGTACTTTCTCCACAGCACTGGCTTTACAAATCCTTGCCTGTTTAACGGTGGAGTTATAGAGCTTGGGGCTGGCACGTACTCCAAGGTATGAACTTTAACGCTTCCTAGTAACAACAGCCTGGACTTACTTAGCTATTTCGGGATTTCTCCAGAAATGTCTAGGATTTCAGTAAGTCCCAAAGCAATCAATTTTTCTTTAGCAATTTTTTGAGCAACTTAGGAATCTCTGAAGGTCGAGCCGCCACAGGTATGTCCGCCTCTTCAAAGGCAGCCATTTTGTTTGGGACCGAAACTCCAAAGGCTTTCTGGGCAGCCGCCCGAGAACTGATCAGGATGCCGGCGTGGCCCAAAGACGGCCCCTTGGGAGCGTAGTGGCCGGCCAGATAAGCAACCACGGGTTTGTCGATCGCCGAGGCGATGTAAGAAGCAGCAGCTTGTTCACTCCACCCGCCAACTTCCCCCACCAAAACTATCGCTTCGGTACTGTCGTCTTCGTCCAAAATTTGCAGCCACTGCATAAAAGAAGAACCGACAATCGCGTCGCAGCCAATACAAACCGCCATCGACTGTCCCAACCCAGCCTCCGTCAGTTCTAGGGCAACTTCGTAAGTCAAAGTGCTGCTGCGGCTGATCACTCCCACGGGGCCGGGAGTGTAAAATTCCTTGGGGTGAGTTCCCAGCAGGAGTTTGTCGGGCACAATAATCCCCGGACTGTTGGGCCCGATTACCAAAGTTTCGGTGGCTTCTGCTTTTCTGACTAAGTGCACCATATCCAGAGGAGGCACTCCCCCAGTAACGATCGCAATTTGCCGAATTCCTCCGGCGATCGCTTCTAGAGCCGCATCCAGCACCGAGTAAGCGTCTACCAAAATTACCGCAGTGTCAACGTGACCCACTGCCGCCACTGCTTGTTCTACCAAATCAAAAATCGGAATTCCCTCCACTTCCAGCCCCCCCCGACCGGGACTGACACCGGCGACTACATTCGTGCCGTATGCTTTCATCATCAGGGCGGCGCGGGTGGACGCGGGAGATTCTGTAATGCCTTGTACTAGGACTTTGCTTTCAGGAGTTAAATTCATTTTTTCCCAATTGACACTCGATCTGTAAAAAGCAGAAGGCCTTCATCTGTACCGAAATCTCATTTTTTGCCGATCGACTGCCGCTACTTGACGGAGGATACAGAAGCGGCCGCGGCCTCATCCAAAGTGCTAGCTAGCTGCACCGGCAACTGTCCCAAACGCTTTTTAACAGCATCAGCATCGATCTCTACCAGCCGCAGCACAACTTGGATGTGGCGGTTAGCGCGAGCTTTCCGTTCCAAATAGCCGGCTACTGCAGCGATTATTTCCTCGGTCTTGGAGGCGCTGCCCAAAATATTTACAAGTATCACCTTAACGCTTTTATCCTGAGCGACTAACTCCAGACCCAACTCCGCGCGATCGCGCAGGGCATTTGCTGCATAGTAGCGGTCTAGGGAACCAATATTCACAAAATTAGCTGGTTTTCCTCCTTGGTGGGTTACAGCATCTAGAGTTGCCATTGTCAGGCCCACTCCGTTGCACAAAATCGCGATATTCCCGTCTAGTTCGATTAATTGCAGGGATTCGGAATTCGAGATTGGGGATTTAGATTTGGGGTCAAACTCCGGCGACTGCTGAACCTTGGACTGGGAATGGGAGCGATCGCCCCCAGCATGGGGACTTCTTCTTTCCCGTGCCAACCCGCCCAAGAGCTTCTTTCCCGATAGTGCGGCCAAATCTGGATGTCGCCCCAAGGCATCGTCGTTGGCGGTGACTTTACCGTCTAAAGCCATTACCTCTCCCGTCGGACTGATGCCTAGAGGATTGATTTCTACTAGGTCTAAATCTTTTTCGACAAACAGCCGGTACATTTTTTCGACAATGGTGCTCACCGATTGAATCAAGTCTCCCTGCAATCCCATTTTCAGCGCGAGACGCCTCGCGTAGAAGGGGGAAAATTCTTGATCTACGGCCACTTGCTGCATTTGCTCGATCGACCCTTCGACATCCATACCTCCTTGGCTCGAACCCAGAAGCACCGGGCGGCGTGCTACGGGGTCTAGGAGTACCGCTAAGTACAATTCTTGGTCGGCGTTGTACTTTGCTTCTGCCAGCAGGACTTGGGGATATTCATCCTCGATCGGCAAATTAAAAATTGTTTGGGCTGCTGCTACTGCATCGATCGTATTTTCCACAAACTTGATACCCCCCGCCCTGCCCCGTCCCCCAGCCCGCACTTGCGATTTGAGTACAACGGGGTAAGGAATTTTCAGTCCTTTGAGGTCAGCGGGATTGTCAATCCGCTGCGACGGCAAAATCGGAATTGCCATCTGGCGAAATAAAGATTTAGCTTGGTACTCTAACAAATCCATTATCAATTACGGGTGACGGGTAGTTGGCAACAAGCAATTCGTCCTAATTGGCAATTCATAATTAATAGATAGTAATTGGTTTTTTGTCAAGTTAAAAGTTAAAAATTCTCGCTTTTATCTTTTAATTTTAGACTTTTGTATGGCCGATTACTTATTCGCTATTACCGCTCGCCGATTACCTATTACCTAAGCTGTTTCAAAGTGTTTTTTTCTCGGAATTGCCAAATTTTACTCTTAGGCTCTGGCGGGGAGATATTTGGCGAGCGTTGGTGTTTTTTTGTCTCGGAAAATCTTCGGACGTTCGGCCATACTGTGCCGAGATATTTCTGCGAATTGTTTACTTGATGCTATTAACAGCACCTTGATGGACGGTTTTGACCCATTTGAGCCGCTTGGGCCGTACCGCAATCCGAGCCGTCACAGTCCCTACCAGCAGCCAGTGGAACATATACACAGTACCCCGCAGCGTTTGCAGCAAGGTGAGAAAAACTCGCCTTACGTCAAATTTGGTCTCTTTGCGAGTGCGGCGCAAACCGACAAACATTCCCACCACCGACAATGTAAGGGTCATAAAAGTTATGGGACTGGCGATCGGCATCCGGCGCAGCGCAATTGACATCACAAAGTCGGGTAGCGCTACTGTGGGTAAGAAATATTGAGATACCCAAAATCCAAATAAATCCCAAGTTTTCCCAGTTCCCATGCGGTTCCGCAAAATTAGCCGCCAGTAGTCAAGATAACGCTGATAGCCACCTTCTGCCCAGCGATTGCGCTGGTGCCACAGGGCGCGAGCGTTAGTGACTCCTTCTTCTGACACGGCTGGGAAAGGGAGAAATTCAATGTCCCATCGGTTTAGGTGCAGCCTCACCGTCAAATCCAGGTCGTCGGTAATCGTCTCCTCGTTCCAGCCTCCGCAGCTTTCCAAGGCGGTGCGGCGCATGAATTGGCCGTTACCGCGCAATTCTCCAATGCCGCCGATCGCAATCCGCTGCTGCTGGAAAAAACTGTCGAGAGCCATTTCTGCTTCTTGGCCGCGAGTCCACAAATTTACCGAAGCATTGGCGATGGCTTTTCTGACTTGCACAGCGCCTACCTTTTCTCCATCGAACACTGGCAGCACCCGGCGCAGCAAATCCGGCGTTACCGTCGCGTCGGCGTCAAATATTCCGACAAATTCCCCGCGAGTCAGTGGTAACACTTGATTCAGTGCTCCCGACTTGCCGCCGCTGGCATTTGCTCCTCTGCGAAATACTTTGAGCTGGGGGTACTTTTTGGTTAGCTGTTCCAATACTAGCGGCGTGCCGTCGCTGCTGTGATCGTCGATCGCCCAAACTTCGTAGCGGTCTATCGGATAATCTACATTGCAGATGGATTCTACGAATCTGGCAATCACGGCTTCCTCATTTTTCGCTGCCACCAGCAGCGACACGTAAGGCCAATCCTCTCGACTTTCATCGGCAAGAGGTGGCAGTGCGGGCTTGGGTTCCGCAAACAAAACTCGAAATGCTTGCATCCACAGCAGTCCCGTCAACCCCCACACTACCCACGCGCCCCAAGAAATCAAGTGCAGGGCGATCGTGCCGGCCCAAATCGCAGTCAGCACTGCGGCGGCTTTTCCGCGCCGTCCCCGGTACAGATTTTGAGGAAAAGAGGGAGTTCCCGGCACAGGCACCGCAACTGGGAGCTCTGCTTTTGTTTCCGCGTCAAACACCTTGTCGCCAATGTCTGGTATAGCAAATACTTTGCTGAGCTTCGAGTGCGAGGTCAAACTCTTGAGCTCTTCTTGAGCTAAATCAGAGATGTCTAAGTTAAGCTCGCTGCGAGCGTCGTTTTCTGGCCAAGAACTCTCCTGCATAGGTTACTTGATTCAACCACCAATAGTTTTTGATTTTAGATATAAGCATCTACTGTATCAGTTTCTGGGCTTTTGTCGAAAGCGGACGGGAGGACAACCAGCGGGTTAGGTGTTTGTACGGCCCTGGTAAACGGGTACTGCATAGAGTATTTGGGTTGACTTTTGCTTGCGATCGACCTGGAATATCTGCTAGTTTTTTCAGGGGATCTAAACTATCTGTTAGTAATAATTGTCTGAGGTGGAAATATGTCTATTCCTCAACTCAAGCCAGCCGATGACAAAGAAGTGAAAGTCTACGCGCCTTTCTGTCAAGAGCCCAGGCGCAAGTTTTTACCGCACGCTATTGCCCTCTACAAGCTCAAAAGCTTGGAGGGGGCAAGAAAAATTGACGGTGGGGACAGCGTGCCGTTTGTCGCTAGTTGGAATATCTCGTCGCTGCCGATCGACTTAACCCGCTGTCGGGTGTTGTTTGACGGTAATGCTGAACTCAGCTACGAAGTGACTATGCAAAGCTCTGAGTTTGTTAGTTGCTTAATTGAGGTTCTCCTGACTTTTCAGCGAACTCGTACCGTCGATTTTTCTAAAACGTTTTACCGCAAGCTGATGCGAATGGATGAATAACTTTCACCGCAACCGCACTCCCGAAAGTCGGCAATTGACAATCAAGCAATTTAATCCGGGGCCCCCGGATTGATTCGCGGATCGAGAAAAAAGCTCCTCGCTCCCGATCGCCAGCCCCCGGATTTATCAGTGGGGTTGCTTTCTTCAATCTAAAATCTAAAATCTAAAATCTAAAATCGATTGACGGGCGGTATAACTGGCGCACCAATAGTGTAAAGCCACGACGGCAACATTACATGATTGGTGCGCCAGTCCTATTTGAGAAGCGGAAAGAGTAAGCGAGTTCTTGGATCATTCTCAATAATCTTTTTGGGGGTCAGCACTTATCCCCATTTCTAAAGTAAATCTACAGCAGTTTTCTGTTGAGCGTGATACGGATTTCTCGTAGGGATTCAGACAAAGCCTTAGTCCCTACCTGTATTTCATCCAATTGAAAACTGCTGTATTTGTTGTGGGACAAGCGCAAAAGCCTGTTTCGGATATTAGACCTCTTGCAAAAATAACTAGGACGGGATCTTCGGCCCGTCCCACAAGAGTTATTTTTTCTTGTGGGATGGGCCGAAGATCCCGTCCAATAAATTTATGAAAAGGACTTTTGCAAGAGGTCTATTGGTACTGGGCGAGTACGCGCGAGCGAAGCTATCGCCGTGAGGCGAATCGCGCCGTCCGATTTCGTTCAACTTTTGCGACTAGGTAGCTGAGAGGAAAGCGCTGTAGATCCGCCCAAGGAAAATCAATCTACAGCCCTTGAACTGCGATCTCGCTAGCATCGCAATCAGCCTTTGGGCTGCCGAAATTCCAGCCCACGCCGCCCGACAATTTATGTATTGAGAAGCTAGAAGCCCCATTCTAAGCAGCTTATTGCTCGCAGTGCCACCGCTCAGTTTTAACGCGGGCGTGCTCACTAATAATTAATAACTAATCCTACAACATATCCCTTTCAAATTATATGCACAATTGCTTAGGCAAGCAGCGTGTTCTCTTCCTATACAATCCTCTATTTAGCCACTAAAAAAACTATCTTCAACCCTCTAAGTAGGCTTTTAATGTAAAATTAACCAGTTTTACCGTGTTATTTTTACTCGATAAAATTCGAGGTTGATATCTCAGCGACGCAAGCCGAATGCCTAAAAATATTACAATTAAAATCGGCTTTCAAAGAAATTATGGGCGATAAATACTTATCAAAACCTGCTGGCAAAACAAACAATTGAAAAAGTGGTTTCCCAAAATCAAGTAAAAAGAATGGGAAGAAAAGGGTTGCGAACAGGTGAATAAAATTTTTTAGCAAAAAAACAAATTGCCCAAAAGTGACAAAATCGAGTATAATAGTATTGCCTAATTGAGTCGCAGTTCAGAAATACTGTAGAAAAAACTAAATTTATTGAAATAGACAGGTGCAAATTGAGGATTGAAGGCGTACCCAAATTGACTAAATATTTGCTGATCGGTTCCACAAAAGCTTACAGTGGCAAGTCGGCCATCGCCCTGGGGATGGCACTCGGACTCCGGGCAAAAGGACTGGCCGTCGCCTACGGCAAACCTCTGGGAACCTGTTTCAGCTCGCCCGGAGCTGGGATCGAGGACGAAGACGTGCGGTTCGCGGTAGAGACGCTGAATCTCTCAGAAAGTCAGATGCCGTCAACACTGCTGTATTTGGATGAAGAGACCGTTCACAAGCGTTTGCGGGGAGAAGACAAGACAGATTACCGCCAGTCTTTAGCGCAATATTTGCAAGCTCCCAGCGGAGACTTGGCGCTGTTAGAAGGCCCAGCTAATTTGGAGGAAGGCAGTCTGTTTGACTTGTCTTTGGCTCAAATCGCTGAGACAGTTGATGCCTCTGTGCTGTTGGTAGCTCGCCCGATCGATCTGTATGTAGACGATTTGCTGTCGGCTAAACAGCGTTTGGGTTCGCGGTTGCTGGGCGTGGTACTCAACGACGTTCCCTCGGACAAACTCGAATCCGTAACGGCGACTGTGCGGCCTTTTCTGGAGGCTGCGGGTATTCCAGTTTTGGGAATGCTGCCGAGAAGTGCTTTGCTGCGAAGTGTCAGCGTCAAAGAATTGGTGCACCAATTGAAAGCTGATGTGCTCTGCCGTAAAGACCGTTTGGACTTGATGGTGGAAACCTTGACAATTGGCGCGATGAATGTTAGTTCGGCTATGAAGTATTTCCGCAAAGCGAGAAATATGGCGGTGGTGACGGGGGGCGATCGCACGGACATTCAGCTAGCGGCTCTGGAAAGCTCGACTCAGTGCTTGATTTTGACAGGTCACTTGCCTCCTTCTCCCTTGGTGATTGGCAGGGCAGAAGAAATGGAAATTCCGGTTTTGTCTGTTGATTTGGATACCTTAACCACGGTGGAAATTATCGACAGCACCTTTGGCAGCGTGCGCCTGCACGAACCGATCAAGGTGGAATGCGTTACTCAGCTAATGGCAGAACATTTTGACCTTGAGGGCATGATGGCATCCTTGGGGCTGAGCGATCGAGTCCATTAAGAAGAGAGCCGGAGCTGAGGGAAGAAGGTATTCGGCAGAGAGAATTTTTTGTTTAAATAAATAAAAAGCTAAAATTCTTAAATTCTCAATTTTTCTTGAATTCTACCTTGAGCTCCGGCTGGCCAATGTCGGAAGACATTCTGCCTTCAGGCGAACTCAAATCTCCCCATCCTCTAGTCTGATCCGGTAAATCAGCAATTCTTAACTTCTTTTTGGCGGCAATGGCTAGTGAGTCTGCTAAAATCCACAACGTAGTTTTATTTAATTTAATAAATTCTTTGAGTCAATCAATTGAGCTACCCAGAGTAGATGATTTTTTACAAGAACTTGCGGCGATCCAGCAAACCAGCTCCAAGCGGATTGCTCTTTTGGGTTCTCGCCACGTTCCTATTACCCACCAGCAGCTAATTGAGATGCTGAGCTACGCCATAGTTCTGGGAGGCAATCAGCTCATCACTTCTGGCGCTACAGGCACCAATTCAGCCGCAATTCGGGGGGCAATGCGAGCAGATCCTAATCTGCTGACGGTGATTTTGCCACAAAGCATGAGTCGCCAGCCTCGCGAGTCTCGCGAGCAACTCGAACAAGTGATACATTTGGTAGAAAATCCCAAAAATGATAGCTTGTCTCTCCCGGAAGCAAGCGCCATGTGCAATCAGGAGATTATTTCTCGCTGCCAGCAACTGATATGTTTTGCTTTTCACGAAAGCCACACTTTGCTGAAAACTTGCCAGGATGCTGAGGAACAGCGCAAGGTGGTTACTCTGTTCTATTTTGATTGAACTGCGAGGCGGATGATGCTGTTGGGATTGCCTGTGTCGGTTATTCTGCTTGATTGTATTGCTGCTGCTGCTGCGCTGGTTTACGCACCGTTTTTGGTGGTTGCGTTCGCCCGCTTGCAGCTAGGCTACGACCAAGCTGCCCCCCGCGCTATGTTTGAGAGGTTGCCTGCTTACGCTCAGCGGGCAACTTGGGCTCACCAAAATTCGTTTGAGACGTTTATGCTGTTTTCAGCGGCGGCTTTGATGGCTTTTGTGACGGGGGTAGATTCGGAACCGGCGGGTTGGGCTGCGATCGCTTTTACGATCGCCCGGTTGTTGTTTTCGGTTTTCTATATTCTGAATGTGCCGCTGGGGCGATCGCTCATGTTTGCGATTAGTTCTTCTTGCACTGTTTCTTTATTCTATTTCAGTTTAATGGCTGTTAACGGCTAATTTTCAGTAGTCATTGGTTATTGGTTATTGGTTATTGGTTATTGGTTATTGGTTAGTTGTTAATGCCCAATGCCCTGTTTTGCCAATGCCCAATGCCCAATGCCCAATGCCCAATGCCCAATGCCCCATTACCAATTACTAATTTATGGCTGCTAGTTATTCCTTTGATATTGTCAGCGATTTCGATCGGCAAGAATTAGTCAATGCTGTTGACCAAACAACGCGAGAAATTCAAAGCCGCTACGATTTGAAAGATACCAAAACTACCGTAGAATTGGGCGCAGAATCCATTACTGTCAATACGGACAGCGAATTTACTCTCGACGCGATTCACACTGTTTTGCAAACTAAAGCCGCCAAGCGCAATTTGTCTCTGAAAATTTTTGATTATGGGAAAATTGAAGCTGCTAGTGGTACTAGAGTACGCCAAGAAATCAAACTGAAAAAAGGGATTGACCAGGAAATTGCCAAGAAAATCACTAAATTAATTCGAGATGAGTTTAAAAAGATTCAAGGCTCGATTCAAGGTGATGCAGTGCGCGTTTCGGCTAAGGATAAGGATGATTTGCAGTTGGTAATTCAACGGTTGAAGCAAGAAGATTATCCGATGGCTTTGCAGTTTACCAATTACAGGTAAATTTGATAGTTGATCGGGACTTCAGTCCTCATACGTGGTGACGAATCAGGACTAAAGTCCTGACTAAAAACAAGTTTTTATCGACTTAATATTAAATATCTAAACCCGTGACTGTTAAGTCGGGAGGATGTTCGACAACAAACTGGTAATATAACTCTTGCTTTGCTTGCGGTGGCAGAGACATTATCCATTCTAGCAGTCCCATTTCACCTGCTACTATCTTCGGATTAGTGAGAGTCGATCGCACTTTAATTTGTTCATTGCGGCTGACTGGCAATTGCTCTTTCAGTGTCAAGTGTACCTGCACCTGATGCAAGTTTGTCACATTTAAGCGATAAGCGTAACTCATGCGCCGCTGCTGGCCGATCAGTTTTTTATCTACTTGTCTTTCCACTAATTCCCGCTCTATTTTTAACCGTTCATCTATTCCTAAATTAACTTTATATTCTTGCCCGGGGGAAACATTTTCTAACTGCACAGTACCGACAAAAGTGTTGTCGCGAAAGATATTTGCTTTACCGGGAAGCAGAGTTGCGCCTGTCAGCGGATTCACAACAACTGCTTGCAAATAGGCAAAACTGACTAATCGCGGAACTGCAATATATTCAGGTTTAAAGGGATAATTTTCGCCGAAAATAGTAACTTTGTGCGGTGTACCGTCGCTGGGAATCTTGGTACTTCCGCCTACTTGAAATGAGACTGTACCGCCTTCTCTGGATACTTGGGCTGTGGCTATTTGAGCTGCTATGGGCGCTCGTGTTATGGAGCGTGAACCGCCGCCTGTAAAACCTTCAGATAATACTTCTTCTAGGTCTAAAAAATCATCCTCTGATACACCCCTACCAAAAAATTGCTCTGGCTCGGTTTTATCGATATACCAAGGTTCTAGTTTTGGTGGGAGAGTTCCCATTCCGGGTTTTGCTGTAGATAAAGTCAGCGCTACTCCCGTCCAATCTTCGCCTGTATTTTGATTGACTTCGGCTAGGTAATTGAGATTAATTTGGTTGTTGATAGTGTTTACTCGCAAGTCGTAAAGGGGAGTCCAACGGGCTCGCGTGACTACATAGGAAACTTCTAGTTCAAAATTGCCGCTGCCACTGGGTTCAATGGCAACAATGATGTTAAAACTTTGCTGCGAATGGGGAGTTTGTACTTGCCCCACCTGCTGCTGCAAAGCTTTTATTTGCTTGTCTATTTCGCGCTGCTGTTTTTCGTGTTGGGCGATCGCACTTACATATTTTAGGTAATTAGTTCCTAAAAAATTGAGCAATTCGCCAGTTTCGTTTAAACCTACCTGCTGTTTGGCGATGCTGCTGGAAAAGAAACCGACGCTTTTTTCGCTCAAACCTTCCACAAATTGGAGCTGAATTTTTCGGGCGGTTATTTTGTCGTTAATTCCCCGTCTTTGGGTTTGTAACTCCTTAATTTGTTGGGTTAATTCGGCAGTGCGATCGCCCAATGGTTCGCTGCTAAACACTCTGTGGCAGCGCACTCCCAGCAATCGCACAGCAACTGTACCCGCACCCGTAGCCCTGACTGACTCTGGTTCCAGGGTTGCGGGGAGAGAGGCGATCGCCAATTCTCGCTCGTTTCCCGTCAAAGCGACTGTGCCACGGCGCGTCACCAAAGCGCGATCGGTGTAAACTGTAACTTCTGATATGCGAGTATCTAGTGTTTTGATGGTATCAGAATTAAGTATTTCTGAGTCAGTCATTGCCAGTGGCTCCTATTTAATAACCGTTTAGTCGATCGAGCATTTTTCAAAGTAGTTTATTAATCAAACTCAGAAGTTATTGGATTATCTACAGCGGGGGATGGCGGGTTTACGAGATCATTAGTTTTATACATTGATGGTTGGTCAAACCCGCCCCGACAGTTTGATGTTCAAAATGGTAGCGCGGGAGTGGGCGGGTTTAGGAGTTTACGAAATCGTTACTTTTAGGCATTGATAGTTGGTAAAACCCGCCCCAACGGTTAATTTTAGCTCAGTGGATCGATTCCTGCCAAATCCAAAATTTGAGGAATTAAATCTTCTCGTTTGACGGCCATCATGTGAACTCCTTGACAAATCTGCCGCGCTAGCTTGACTTGTTCGGCAGCAATTTTTATGCCTTCCTGCAAGGGTTCTGGAGCTTTAGCCAAACGGTCGATCGTCTCTTGCGGAATGTGAACTCCCGGCACGTATTTTTTAATAAATTCAGCATTTTTAGCTGATTTAAACAAAAATATTCCAGCTAAAACTGGCTTGTTGCAGCCCGCTGCAACGTGGTGCATAAACTTATCCAAAACTTCAAAATCTGTAATTAATTGACTCTGAAAAAACTGTGCTCCAGCCTCTACTTTTTTCTCAAATCTACTTTGCAAACCCGACCAACTGGGGCATTGCGGATCGACGGCAGCACCGACAAATAAATCGGTAAATCCGTCTGTTAAAGGTTTGTCATTCCAGTCTTTGCCGCCATTCATTTTTTGGATGACTTGTAACAGTCGTACTGATTCCAAATCGAATACACTTTTTGCTTTCGGATGGTCGCCCGCTTTGACGGGATCGCCTGTAAGTGCTAATACATTGCGAATGCCTAAAGCGTGAGCTCCCATGAGATCGGCTTGCAGGCCAATTTGATTGCGATCGCGACAAGCAACTTGACAAATTGGCTCAATTCCGTGCTGCACTAAAATCGCCGAAACTGCTAGGGGGCACATTCGCAAAACTGCGCGACTCCCGTCTGTGACATTAATTGCGTGAACTCTGTTTTTGAGGCGTTCAGCCATGTGAATTGTGTGAGTCATGTCGCCGCCTTTTGGTGGGGCAACTTCGGCGGTAATTATAAATTCTCCGGGGGTGGTGCAGGCTGTGCGAAAACGGTTCATGATTATTTTTCTGTTATTGGTTATGTGTTATTTGACAGTTGACAGTTGTTAGTTGACAGTTGACAGTTGGCAGTTGACAGTTGACAGTTGACAGTTGGCAGTTGTTAGTGGGCAGTTGGTAGTTGTCATGGGAGCATCTCAGTTTTGTAAAAAGCATTTTTTTTATTGTAGTGCGAGCGTCCCCGCTCGCGTATTGTACAA
>NZ_JAUBTI010000150.1:0-12394 GCF_036702415.1 Microcoleus sp. D3_18a_C4
GAAAAGGACGGGCGGGACGCCCATCCCACAATAACAATTAAAATTGTAAGTTATTTAATTCGCGATCCTAAGCTTGAGGATAACGTTGTGCTAAGAAAGAGATAGCAGCAGCCCGATCGCCCAAATCGCCATCCAACCTCGCCGCCAACAAATCATCCAACATTCGTTTAAACCCAGGCCCCGGCTTATAACCCAAAGCCTTCAAATCGTTGCCATTTAAAGGCGGCTCAACATTCGCCCATTTGGTGAGATATTCCCAGATTTGGCGGCGTGCACTTCGCGGACTTTGTAGGGCGATCGCAATTAACACCGGCAATTCATAATTCCTCAACAGCAGCACCAATTGACTCGGCAACTCGCACTTAGGCAAATTCTCTGCTAACTGCTTCTTTCCGGCTTCCAAAACTTCCAACCGCTTAATGCTGTCAGCGGGTAACTGAAGATTTGCAGCCACCTTGCCGCGATATTCCGGTGCTAAATAAGCTATCAAAACTTCCAGCCGCATCTGCCAATCGGGGATATTGATAATGGGGAATGGGGAATTGGGCATCGGGAATTGGGCATTGGAAATAGTTGCTTTTTCTTTTTCTTCCTTCTTCCCTATTCCCTCTTCCTTCTTCCCTCTGACTCGTGACTCACCCTCAATCATTAATCCGTGTATCCGTGTCAAAATCCGTGTCGTGCCTTCCTTCTTCCTTCTTCCATTCAAACACCGATCGAGCAAACGCAGTTGTCGCCACAACTCCCGATCCAACTCCAAACTAGGATGAATGCAGCGCAAAGCCTGCAAATCTCCCAGCATTTGCAAAGCAACTTTCCAGTAAGGAGCTTGCAAAATGTATTTCAATTCGCTTTTGAGTCGAGTTTCCAAAGCCGGAGCTCGGCCGTTTTCCCCCTGAATTCGGTAATAAATCCCGCTGGCCAAAGCGTGGCGGATGTATCCTTCCGTCTGCGGCTCAATTTCAAATCCCAACCGCACCGCAAACCGCACAGCGCGATAAATTCGCGTCGGATCTTCGATAAAACTGTTGGCGTGCAAAACTCGAATTTGCTTCGATTCCAAATCCAGCAAACCGCAAAAAAAATCTAACAATTCGCCGCTGCGAGGAACACCCAACCGCACCGCCAGCGCATTAATTGTAAAATCCCTGCGGTACAAATCTTGGCGAATTGAACTCGCTTCAACTTCAGGATTTGCAGCCGGATAAGGGTAAAATTCAGTGCGAGCCGTAGCGATATCCACCCACAGCGAGCCGAAAGCAGAGTCTTTGTGCCACAAAAGCGCGGCCGTTTGAAATTGACCGTGAACGTCCAAACGCGATTCAGGGTAAAGTTTTTGCAGCGATGAAGCTAACTCGACACCAGCACCGGAATCGTCGGAACCGCACTTTCCGTCCACAACCAAATCGATATCTGTTAGCGCCAGTGTATCATCCGTGGCTAAGAGTAAATCCCGGACTGCTCCACCCACAATATAAAGTTGCCAGCCGCGGTTTTGGGCAATATTGGCGGCGATCGACAATAATTGCCACAATTCGGCACTTATGCGCGATCGCAACAACTGCTCAACCGATTCGGAGACGGCACAATAAGACAATTCTGCATTGCTTCCCCTGTCTCGCGCTTTTTGCTGGTGCAATTCCCGCAACACGTCAGTGCGAGTCACAATTCCCACCAGTTGACCGTTTTCCAATACTGGCAAGCGGCCGATATCGTATGTCACCATTAAAGATTCAATTTCCGGCAGCAAGGTATCTGGGGCGATCGTTTTTAACTGCCAAGTCATGTAACCCTTCACCGGGGCGTGACTGAAACCGTGGTGCAGGGCAATGTCAATATCGCGGCGCGAGATAATGCCGGCCAGTCGATCGCCCGCATCGACCACAGAAAGCCCTGAATGTCCGTAACGTAGGAGTATACGGTGAGCTTCCCCCACCGAGGTTTCCGGGCGAATACTCCGCACTGGAGACGACATTAATTCGCGGGCTGTCGGAGGGTGGGGAATTTGAGCTTTGAGTTCGTCAGCTAACTGATTTAAAGTCAGCAGGGGGTCAACATCGCGGGTGGCGAGGGAAGCGGCGCGGGCGTGGCCTCCGCCGCCGAGGGGTTTGAACAATTCGCTGAGGTTTGTTCCTTCGATGCGCGATCGACCGATAATAGTTAATCGATTGGAAACTGGCGATTCGGGCTCGATGTTGCGGTTGTTTTCGTTTTCGCCAAATTTATAAACATTACCTAACAGCAGAGCATCGGTTTCAGTTAAATCGAGCAAGCGAGAAGCCAGCGAAGAAAGTCCGGGAACGTAAGCTTCAGTAGATAGCAGCACCCAGGCTACGCTGTAACCGTGCAAAATTTCCGATCGCAAATTCTTGAGCGCTTCTCTGAGCAAATCTTGCAATTGAGGAGACAAAGCGGGTTCTACATATTCAGCTATTACCCCCAAACTCGCTCCCTGTTCCATCAACCACGCCAAAGCTATTGCATCTCGCGCAGTTGCGCCCTCAAAGGTGAGGGAACCTGTATCGACGTGGATGCCGAGGGCCATTACTGTTGCTTCCGAAGGCAGAAGGCGGAATGGTGTGTCGCTCTTTTCTGCTTGATTTTTGAGCTTTTCGACAATTAATGTCGTGCTGGCTCCGACTGCTTCGATCTGCGTAACTGTAGCGGGGATGTCTGAATCCGCCTCCTTGTGGTGGTCGAAAATAGCAATTTCGTTGAGGTGTGGCAAATCCAGCCACTCGGCGGCTTTTCCCAAACGATCGCGCCCGGAGGCATCAACTATAGTAATCGAGCGAATTTTTTGCGGATTGACCGATCGGCGTTCAATCAGTGGGTACTCGTCGCGGTGTAGCGCCAAAAAATCCCGCACTGTCGGGTGACACCCGCCCGTCAATACGATCCTGCTACCGGGGCGCAGCACGCAAAGTCCCACCGCCGCCCCCAAGGCGTCAAAATCTGCTGTTGTGTGGCACAAAACTAAGTCCATAGCCGAAAATCCCCCATCTCTAACTCAAACAGTAGCAATTTCTCGCCCTCTGAAACCGGATGTGTCGATCGGGCTTTAACTTAACCTTTCCACTTTTCTGTCGTGTAGCGAACAATGATAAAATTGATCGAAATCTCAAAAGCCGCTGACGCCTGTTCGCGCAACGCCCGAATTTGCACGGGTTCTTTCCTATCAATCAACCGACAATCTCTCGATCGACTATCGGGAAACTGTCAAAAACTAGAATTTGGAAGATTTTTTCCGGTTCTGGGAAACTATTTCTGCTCAACGCACGGTTATATCGAAAGGAGAAAAGATGTTATCAATTCTGTTTCAAGTGGTTTTACTGGCTCTGGTACTGCTGTCTTTTGTGATGGTCGTTGGCGTGCCAGTTGCTTATGCCTCTCCCCAAAACTGGAATCAGTCTAAATCCCTGATTTATGTCGGATCGGGTCTGTGGTTTTTGCTGGTTATTGCAGTGGGTGTATTGAACTTTTTAGTCGTTTAATTTCACCCAACTCTATCTAATAAAGAAGGTAAAAGATAGAAGGATGAAGGCATTCACCAGCGATTGAAAGGCATTCGGCAGAAGCTAGGAATTTTCCAGACCGCGCGACCCTGTATGTTTTTGTACTTGAGATTCAGATGAGATGCTGCTGCTTTCTGACTTTTGCCTTCTCACAAACACAACTCTAAAACCTAAAACCTAAAATCTAAACTAGAACACTATGACTGTTTTCGAGGGAACTTTTACTCACACCGAATCTTTGCGATTTGCGATTGTCATCGGTCGTTTTAACGATTTGGTTGTCAACAAACTTTTGGAGGGATGTCAAGATTGTTTGAAACGCCACGGGGTTGATATTAATCCTCATGGCCATCAGGTGGACTTTTTTTGGGTTCCGGGAAGTTTTGAGATTCCTTTGGTGGCGCGCCAAGCTGCTCTTTCTCACCGCTACGATGCGGTAATTTGTCTGGGTGCGGTAATTCGGGGCCAAACTCCTCATTTCGATTTTGTGGCTGGTGAGGTTGCTAAGGGAATTGCTGCGGCTGCTTTTCAAACAGGGGTGCCGGTGATTTTTGGGGTGGTGACGACTGACACGATGCAGCAAGCTTTGGAAAGGGCTGGAATTAAAAGCAATTTGGGCTGGAATTATGCGATGAGTGCTTTGGAAATGGGCACTTTGATGCGCCAAGTTAAGGGTTTGGGAACACACTCTTACGATCATCGATTAACTACAGGATCTGCTGCTCAAGTGCTTTCGGGCGAAGCAAATCTGGCGATCGCCCCCGATGTATCGTCGGATCAAATCCCCTCGTAAGTTGGGCTAGCAGTATTTTTAAGCTCAAAAAACATCAAGATTTGGGCGTTGCTGATTCACGGTATGAATCACCTTTTCGCTTGAAGTTATAAAACTCACCCTCTGAGGACTTATAGCAATTGGGAAATCTTGAATTCATACCTGTATTCAGCAACGCCTGGCATAGTAAGTCCGGAAGAGCCAAAACTATTTTAGAGAAGAGATTCCCACTATGATTTCCAAGTATTTCTGGTTACCAGTTCGACAAATGGTCAAGGCGCTGACCCCAGGATTTGTTTGGCAGGCTGCACAGTCGGCGTGGCTGGCCCAAGTTGGGCGAGATCAGCTTCGGCTCATCCTTCAAAATGTTGACTCTGCTAGTGAATTGCCCCCAACCGTTACTTATCTCGCCTACAGAGGTCTAGCTAACCGACTACGGGCGCACATTTTGGCTCAGGATTTTGCGCTGCGTACCGAAAGAAAGCTGGTTGTCAATTGGCCAGAGACGCCAGAGTGCTGCGCGAAATTCGACGATTTATTTGTGTGGGAAGACGAAGATCGAAACATCCCTAATAAAGACTACTGCTTGGTACGTTACGATCATCACAAAGACAAGAGTTCCCATGACTTGGCAGTAAACCTGCCACACAAATCTGTAATTCTAGATATTCACTGGCAGTTTGTCGATCGCGGGGCTTTTGAAACTAGACTTGGTGAACACCTTGATGCAGCTCGCAGCTACCTGATTCCCAAGCCTGATATCCTTCAGGAGGTTGAGAAACTCTCCCTCAATTGGTCGGTCTCAACCATTGGAGTCCACATAAGACGCGGTGACTTTACAACCAAAGCTAACCAGGGATTGGGTTTAGAACGCTATAGTCGCTCAATTCGCAAAGCTCTTGAAATAATGGGAGGTGACACCACAATCTATCTGGCAAGCGATGGCTCGAAAGAAGAGATTTCGCCACTGCTAAGAGAGTTTGGCACTCGAATCATCATCAATCGCCCTAGTCTTCCACGAACTTCGAGAGAAGGCGTCCGCAACGCTTTGATTGATATGCTGTTGCTGAGTCGTACTCAGTTTCTAATACTGACTCCGATTTCTACTTTTGGCGAAATGGCAGCTTTTTTGGGAAAAGTTCCCTATACTTACGCATAAAATAAATGGCGTTGCTGATTCACGGTATGAATCACCTTTTCGCTTGAAGTTATAAAACTCACCCTCCGAGGACTTATAGCAATTGGGAAATCTTGGATTCATACCTGTATTCAGCAACGCCAAGATTTGCATCGGGAAAAATCTTAATACTCTTGTGGGGTGGTGATTATGCCCGCCCCAAGGTAAAAGTTCGACTGGTCGGGGTCGATCGATAAATGAGACCAAGATATTGCCAATTGGAAATGAACACTTTGATGTGTCAAGTTAATGGTTTGAGCGGAAATTCTGACCATCCATTACCTGCGTCTGCTGCTGTTCAAGTGCTGTCGGGCGATCGCCCCGGATGTATCGTCGGATCAAATCCCCTCTTAAATTGGGCTAGCAGTCTGGGGGTATAAATTTGATGGAATTGCGTACTTTTAGCACCTGTAGGTAACAAAAGCGATGACTGTTGTAACTGCTAAACGATTCTCGATCGAAGAATATCACCGTTTGGAAGAACTGGGATTTTTCGGCCCCGATGACCGAGTTGAATTGATTCGCGGAGAAATTATAAATATGGCTGCTAAAGGTAGGCTTCACTCTGTTTGTAACAGTCTTTTACTTGAAGAGTTAGTCATTTTACTGGCAAGACGCGCTCGCTTGCGCGTACAAGAGCCAATTATCTTGTCTGCTACTGATAGCGAACCAGAACCTGATGTTGTTATCGCCCGCAATCGCTCTGATAATTATTTATCTTCTCACCCGGAGCCTGCGGATATATTGTTGGTAATTGAGGTTTCTGATTCTACTTTGAAGTACGATCGAAAAACTAAGTTATCTCTCTATGCTGAAGCTGGGATTGCTAATTATTGGATATTTAATTTAGTCGGTAGTCAACTGGAAATGCACAGCGAACCTTATCAAGAAAGACAAGGGGATTTCAATTATCGCTCCAAACGAATAGTTCTGCCCGATGAGACTGTTGCAATTCCGGGTTTTCCAGATTTGTCTCTGGATTTGTCTTTGGTGTTTCCAGCCTAATTTAAAAGCTACGATAAAATCAAGATTATAGAACCCATTTGATATCTTGAGGTCGATCGCCCAGATACTGATTTTTGATTTAGTCGATGGGCGCGATCGGTATTTTGAGGTTGTAGACTAAATATTATAGCAAACTTTACTTCCTATGTCAATAATTTTCAGTATTTTACCGAAAAGACTTGTGCCATCTTTTAGCTTTCCGCATACTAATCACCAGACAGAGGAAACCGGAACATGATCCAAACCATATCCAAAACAATCACGTTTGATGAGTTCGTTGCTTGGTATCCAGAGAACTCTGTCCATAAGTACGAACTACACAATGGAATAATTGTTGAAATGCCTTTAGGAATCAGCCGCCATTCCCGCGTTACAGGTTTCATCCGTTCAAAAAAACTACCAATCGAAATTGACCGCCGCTCCTTACCTTATTTCATCCCTGGCGACTGCCTGCTCAAACCCGTCCGCAACGAGGCGGGCTACCTGCCAGACGCAGTTGTCCTGGACGAAGCAGCTCTCACAAGAGAACCGCGCTGGGATACGGAATCCATCATCACGATGGGGTCTTCGGTGCGACTGGCTGTAGAGGTCGTCAGTACCAACTGGCGGGACGATTACCATCTCAAATTCGCTGACTACGAAGAAATGGGCATCCCCGAATACTGGATTGTGGACTACCTCGGTTTGGGCGGCCGCAAGTTCATCGGTACTCCGAAACAACCCACACTATCGGTTTGCCAGTTGGTTGACGGCGAGTATCAGGTAAAACAGTTTAAGGGCGATGACATAGTTGAGTCGCTGGCTTTCCCAGAATTAAAATTAACGGCAGAAAAGATTTTTCTTGCTGGTTTGCCTGCAACCGAGCCGATCTAGAAGGACTAGGGCGATCGGGTATCAAAATGATATCAAATGGGGTACAAAACAACCCCAATTTTTTAACAAATCTGCGTTTTGTACCAAGTGCTGTTTTGTCAGGACGGGCTATCTAAATTAGATCAGCTACAGTTTAATTTGTCAAGGATTAGAGGCAACGTTGCCTCTAATCCTTGTGTAATATTTGAGCTTTCCGCATACTAATCACCAGACAGAGGAAACCGGAACATGATCCAAACCATATCCAAAACAATCACGTTTGATGAGTTCGTTGCTTGGTATCCAGAGAACTCTGTCCACAAGTACGAACTACACAATGGAGTAATTGTTGAAATGCCTTTAGGAACTGGCGACCATTCCGACGTTACAGGTTTCATTTCCGGTGAAATCAATTTTGAAATCAGGCGACTGCAATTGCCTTACTCTATCCCTGGTGATTGCTTGCTCAAGCTTGCGCGTAACGAATCTGGCTACCAGCCAGATGTAATTGTCCTAGACAGAACCGCGCTTGCAAACGAGCCGCGCTGGAAAAAAGAATCAGTCATCACGATGGGCTCTTCGGTGCGACTAGCTGTAGAGGTGGTCAGTACGAACTGGCGGGATGATTATTTTTTCAAAGCTTCCGACTATGAAGAAATGGGCATTCCCGAATACTGGATTGTAGACTATCTTGGTTTAGGCGGTCGCAAGTTTATCGGCAATCCCAAACAACCCACTCTCTCGATTTACCAGCTAGTAGATGGGGAGTATCAGGTAAAACAGTTTAGGGGAAGCGAGACTGTTGAGTCGCTGGCTTTTCCAGAATTAAAATTAACGGCAGAGAAGATTTTTCTTGCTGGCTTGCCGAACTAGCAAGTCGAAATTATGCAAAGGGCGTAAGATTGTCGAAGCCTTCCGACGACACCAAAACCTGACAATTGGGTCAAAATCTGGCAGCGAAAAAGCGGGAAAGTACGATCGCACAAACCGTAAAAATCCTCACCTCGTTCACGATCGCACAAATATCACACAACAACTGCGGACACCACAACAGTCCAGAGCTTCCACATACACATTGCAATTTTTTTAATTGTGTGATATCATAAAACGTTCTTAAAAATAGCGCAACACTAACTATTACTGCATGGCAACGAAGCCAACGATCGCATTTACTCACCTCGGCTGCGAAAAAAATCGCATCGATACCGAACACATGATCGGCTTGCTGGCTCAAGCGGGCTATCAAGTCGATTCTAATGAAGAATTAGCCGATTATGTTGTAGTCAATACTTGTAGTTTTATCCAAGCGGCGCGAGAAGAGTCAGTCCGCACCTTGGTAGAATTGGCAGAAGCTAATAAAAAAGTAGTCATCACCGGCTGCATGGCACAGCATTTTCAGCAGGAATTGCTGGACGAATTGCCCGAAGCAGTCGCAATTGTCGGCACGGGCGACTATCATAAAATCGTCAATGTTATGCAGCAGGTCGAAAAGGGCGATCGAGTTTCCCTCGTCTCTAGTGAACCTACTTACATCGCTGACGAAACTACTCCCCGCTACCGCACGACATCGGAAGGTGTCGCTTATCTGCGTATAGCAGAAGGCTGTGACTATCGCTGTGCATTTTGCATTATCCCGCACTTGCGCGGAAATCAAAGGTCGCGGACGATCGAATCTATTGTCGCCGAAGCTAAGCAATTAGCCTCCGAAGGGGTAAAGGAAATTATCTTAATTTCTCAAATTACCACCAACTACGGCAAAGATATTTATGGCGAACCGAAACTAGCCGAACTGCTTCGCGCTTTGGGTGAAGTAGATGTACCTTGGATTCGGATGCACTACGCCTATCCTACAGGTTTGACTCCGCAAGTTGTCGCAGCCATCCGCGAAACGCCCAACGTTTTGCCATATTTGGATTTACCCCTACAACACTCGCACCCGGAAATTCTGCGGGCGATGAATCGGCCTTTTCAAGCTGGGATTAATGATGCCATAGTCGATCGACTCAAAGCAGCACTTCCCGGCGCTGTGATGCGAACAACTTTTATTGTCGGCTTTCCCGGCGAAACCGAGGAACACGCAGCACACTTGCTGGAATTTGTCAAGCGCCACGAATTCGATCACGTAGGAGTTTTTGTATTTTCGCCAGAAGAAGGAACCCCAGCCTTCAGCTTGCCCCAGCAAATACCAGCAGAAATAATGGAAATGCGGCGCAATTCGGTAATGGCGGCACAACAACCTATATCATTGAAGAAGAATCAAGAATCTGTCGGTCAGGTAGTTGATGTCCTGATAGAACAAGAACAACCAGAGACAGGTGAGTTGATTGGTAGATCCGCTCGGTTTTCCCCAGAAGTAGATGGACTCGTCTATGTGACAGGAGAAGCGCGGCTGGGTTCGATCGTGTCTGTGAAAATTACTGGTGCAGATGTCTACGACCTCTACGGTCAAGTCGATTTTAGATTTTAGATTTTAGATTTTAGATTGACTGCACAGACTCATCTGGGAGATCGATCTTTCTTTTGTCTAAAATTCTGGGATCGACCCTCATGAGTTGACGTGGCACTGTATCCGGTGCTGGGCGGGGTCAAGTGTAAGTGTTGCTGGAACTGTCGCGATCGGCGGTGTGGCGAACAAAAACCGGACACCAGCCAAAAATGATTAGCGGATTGTGCAGCAAAAGTAACGGTTTGTAAAATATTGTGCAAAGATAGGTAGCAAAGGGTTATAAACCTTTATTAGCCTCTGGCTGCAATCGACGCTCCCCCTCGGGGTGCGGTTATCTCTACAGAACGATCGGAAAATTTTAACGAATTTAATGTTTTGTTTCTGAATGTAAAGAGTTATGATAGTAACAAGCCAGAAATAAGCGGGGAGAATTTGAGATTGCTTCGCCGTCCGCCCTACACCACAACGGTATCCCGAAAGAGTGTTGAGATGGATAGGCGGTAACGGTCGCTGCATCCCCTGCTCAATCCCGCAGGCGACGGATTGCGGGATAGCGCCTGAACCAACAAACCTATTACTACTATGTTGTAGTGAAGTGGGGCTGGCATGATCCTCACTATAAAATGCCCAAGAGGGAAAGCTTGCAAGTACCTCAAAGGAAGTCCAATGTCCTGTTTTAAGAATGTTGGAAGCCCATAAGCCGACCGCTGGCGGTTGGTATCGGTGATGTCACAAAATCAAAGACGGCTGTCGAATTGGTAAATTTAGTCACCATCGACGGAGCTGCCCTATACTCGATTGCTATTTAAGAAGGTGCGCGCAGGCGCAGCACCATAAAGAACTCTTATGAGTTCCTGCCGCCGAGCAGAAATCCGCATCCGAGTTGGGCAACTTAGAAGGCTAAGACTCGTTATTAGGAGCATTAATGAATTTATTGTTTGAAGGCTTAGGTCTTTCGGAAGAACTCGTTCTCCATCTGGAAACACTAGGCTTTACAGAACCTACTCCCATCCAAGTACAAGCAATTCCGCACCTGTTAGCAGGTCGCGACGTTGTGGGTCAAGCCCAAACAGGGACAGGCAAAACGGCAGCATTCTCGTTGCCCATCTTGGAGCGGATTGATTTAGATGTAACTGCGGTGCAAGCACTGGTGCTGACGCCGACTCGCGAATTGGCGATGCAAGTAACTGAAGCCATCCGCGATTTGAGCGGCATCAGCAGCGACGGCCCGGTAAAAGTGGGTCGCTCTCTGCAAGTTCTGACAGTGTACGGCGGTCAATCGATCGATCGTCAAATGCAGCGTTTGAAGCGCGGCGTTCACGTCGTTGTCGGTACACCCGGACGCATATTGGATATGCTCAGCCGCGGCAGCCTGAAACTAGACAAGGTAAAGTGGCTGGTTTTGGATGAAGCTGACGAAATGCTGAGCATGGGCTTTATTCAAGATGTGGAAAAAATCTTGGATGCTGCACCACAAGAACGTCAAACGGCATTTTTCTCGGCGACGATGGAACCTTCCATTCGGAAACTGGTGGCGCGGCATTTGCGTAACCCAGTCAACGTCACCGTAGAACAGCCAAAAGCAACGCCAAAGCGCATCAGCCAAGGCGTGTACATGATTCCCCGTGGCTGGTCGAAGGCAAGAGCCCTACAGCCAATCCTAGAAATGGAAGACCCGGAATCTGCACTGATTTTTGTGCGGACTCGGCAGTCGGCGGCAGAACTCACCAGCCAACTGCAAGCAGCAGGTCACAGCGTTGATGAGTATCACGGTAATTTGAATCAGGCACAGCGGGAACGTTTGTTGCATCGGTTCCGCCAATGTCAGGTGCGCTGGGTAGTGGCGACTGATATTGCGGCACGGGGTTTGGACGTGGATCACTTGACTCACGTTATTAACTACGATTTGCCCGACAGTGTGGAAAGCTACGTTCACCGGATCGGACGCACGGGCCGGGCTGGTCGCGAAGGAACGGCGATTACGCTGATTCAACCGGTCGATCGCCGCAAACTGCGCTTGATTGAACGCCACGTGCGATCGAGCTTGACGGTGCGAAACATTCCGACACGGGCGCAAATTGAAGCTCGTCAGTTGGAAAAGATGCAGGGTAAAGTTCGCGAAGCTTTGGCTG
This sequence comes from Microcoleus sp. D3_18a_C4, assembly GCF_036702415.1. Classification (NCBI taxonomy): domain Bacteria; kingdom Bacillati; phylum Cyanobacteriota; class Cyanophyceae; order Oscillatoriales; family Microcoleaceae; genus Microcoleus; species Microcoleus sp. D3_18a_C4. The sequence continues at coordinate 11,900 of NZ_JAUBTI010000150.1, forward strand.
GCGAACGGATGGCATCTTTCTTGCCTCTGGTGTCTCAGTTATCGGAGGAGTACGACTCCCACGCGATCGCCGCTGCTGCTTTGCAAATGGCTTTCGATCAAAGCCGTCCTGCTTGGATGGGCGCTGATTACGCTCAACAAGAAGATCCCCCGATTGGTGGAGAAAACAGCGTCAAGCCTATCTTGATCAAAAAGCGGGCTAAGACTGGTGAGGCGACTTTTTCTGGAGCACCGAGTGCTCCTGTTCCCCAGAACCGCTAATTGGTAGGGTGCACTCGGTGCACCTTATTTAGAATTATTGTAGAGATGCGATCGATCGCACCTCTACTTTTTTTATGGGTGTGCTCCCAAATCCGAGCTCCCTCGCCGGTTGAAACCGCGAACAAACTTTCGTCCACTCCTAGCGGACTGAGAATTGGATAAGGAATGAGAATTAAATAACTTCCACAAGTTTGTGGGATGGGCGTCCCGCCCGTCCTTTTTGGACGGGCGGGAC
>NZ_JAUBTI010000151.1:0-12091 GCF_036702415.1 Microcoleus sp. D3_18a_C4
AACTAATTATGAAATGGAACCGAAAAATAAACAATAAAGGTAACTTAGTTAATGCAGTTTAGATGTCGAACAGCTTAGCCCAACAAGTTAATGAAAAATCTCTAGGAAATAATGATAGATTTAAGGATCTATTAAATAGTTCTAGTGCTTGGGAAAACAAGCTCGGACCTGTACGTTTTGATGACGGTAATCTGGGAGTTATTATTCACGGAACTCAACAAGAAGAGATTGGATTGAGGAATTTTTCGATTGATTATAACCCAGCAAAACCAACAGGTAAAACAATTGAGTGGAAAGGTAATTTTACTTACACCCTATATGATGATTTTGCTTTTTCCGAAGCAGATGGTAAGACGCCTGGTTTAGTTGGGTGGGTTTTAAGTCCTGCTTATAAACTGCAAAACTACGGTGCGGCAAAACCTTACAGTATAAAACTTGTTGTTGAGGAACCAATAGAAGGGGGATTGCCTATTTTACTAGCATAAAATACTTATCACTAAAATCGCACAAAGCGATCGCCCTTTTTCAACTATCCGAAAATAGCAAGCGCCCTCGCTCACCCTGACTCACAAAGGCGATCGCCCATAATTCATCAAACGAGCGATCGCCCTTCCTGCATCTGCGTTAATCTGCGGTCAAAAAAGAGCGATCGTCCTTTCTAATAATTCAGAAAGGCGATCGCTCTTCATTCATCCATCTCTAATTTATGGTTAGACAAGAGCGATATGCCATAAATTCAATACCAGTCCGCGATCGCCAGTCCTGAAACTCTCGAAAACTCCTTGACATTGTGAGTAACAAGAGTTGCTTGAAACGAAGCGGCTGTCCCTGCAATCAAAACATCGATCGGACCGATAGGAGTACCTTTTTGCTCCAATTGAGCGCGGATTGTGGCAGCAGCAACAGCACAATCGCGATCGAAAGGAACAACATTAACTCGGCTTAAAAGTTGCTGAAGTTGTTGGGTACGTTTTGCAGGCGAAGTAGATTTAGCAATACCCACTTGCAATTCAAACAGGACGATCGTTGAAATGCCAATTTCTTGAGGAGATACATTGGCAAGGTTTTGGGCAACTTGTCCTTGTCCTTTGAAATAGTAGATTAATGTATTTGTATCCAAAATGTACATCTAAAAGCTCTCCCGCAAAATGTCTTCCCCCGACTCAACACGAATTTCTTCCAGAGTAGGAAAGTCATCTGCCCACGTTCCAGCTAGGGAATAAACCAGTTCCGTCCAAGGAGTTGAAGTATCTACTGTATCGGTGGATTGGTTCTCATTCAGGTACTTGGCACGAATAAACTCAGCGAAAGTGAGAATTTCGCTAGCTTGGTTTTGGGGAAGGGTTTTGACGATCTCGTAAATTTGTTCAATAACAGTCATAATCGGATTATAGATTAAGAGCAGTTTAGCTTTATTTTAGCAATTATAATCGGTTTAGTTCCAAAGGCGATCGCCCTCCCTCACCCAAATTCAGAAAGCCGACCGCCAATAATTCATCGAACGATCGATCGCCCTTCTTACATCCGCGTTAATCTGCATCCATCTGCGGTCACAAAATATCGATCGCCCTTGCTAATAATTCAGAAGGGCGATCGATCTTCAACTTCCCACCTCAAGAGTAAAGATTTATTCATTCTCATCAACATTATCAAAGATATCTTCGATGTCCCGTGCCCCGTGAATCACGCGCAAAATTTCTACCTCTGAGTCTATGAGACGGTAGAAAATCAGATATCTTCTAAAACCTTTAATAGCTTGTTGTCGCACATCGATTAAATTCGGATGAGCAAATTGACAGCGTTTTCCCATTTTCGGCGTTTGGGCCAATTGTTTAAAGGTTTCTTCGGCCGCGACAAGAAAGCGATCGGAAGCATCCATATTATCTTCCGCAATGTAAGTGGCTAATTCAATCAAATCGCCGATAATTTGCGGACGTTTTTGGATCGAGGTCTTTTTTATTCCTGCAACCCCTGATTCTGGGAAATACGCGATCGCACAGCTTGACTAATCTCCATCCAATCTTCCTCCGTCATCGCCGTAGGATTTCCAGATTCCAAACCCTCTAATAACATCGCTTCCAAACGTTCTGAAGCTTTACGTTTTTGGTCTTGGCGAATTAACTCACGAAAATACTCGCTAGCTGTACTATAACCCCCTTGGGCTACCTGTTCTTCTATATAAGTTCGCATTGAGTCAGGCAGAGAAATATTCATACTTGTCACGGGTATTACTTACCTCATTTAACTCGTTATCTTATTATGGCAGATTTTGCCATTTTTTGTCAAGTCTCACACAACGTGTAATTTTATAATAAATTGGAAAGAGCGAGATCCCTTTTTTACCCAGATTCAGAAAGGATCTCGCCCATAATTCATCAATCATGGCGAGATCCCTTGTTGTATCCGCGTTAATCTGCGTTAATCTGCGGTAAAAAAAAAGCGATCGCCCTTAATCAGCCAAATGCAGAAAGGATCTCACTCATGATTCATCAAAAGATCGAGATCCCTTATTGTTGCATTCAACTAACAAAAGATTGTCATTTCAGTCAATTGTTGCTAAAATAATCACAAAAAACTATTCTGATTAGCCAATGAGCGACATCTCTATCAGCTTGCCAGATGACTTACTCACATACGTCAATCAAAAAGCGCCCAACCCCAGTGCTTTGATAGAATCTCTCTTAAAACAATGGCGAAAACAACAAGAAAACCAAGCTTTAGCAGAGGCTTGCAAGCTAATTGACGAATTAGATTTAGGATGGGATGAGGAATGGCAAGCTCAAGCGATTACCGACTGGGAAGCATCTGGATAGCTAGATTCGATCCGTCAGTAGGAACAGAAATACGCAAAACGCGACCTGCGTTGGTCATTTCTGGTACGCTGTTCAACGAGCGGCGCAGCAAAGTGACTGTTTTGCCATTTACATCCGCTCGTCCTCACGATCCTCGGATTTCTGCTGCTGTGATATTAGTACCCGCATCCCCACAAAATGGTTTAGATGCAGATAGTTTGCTAGTCTGTGTCGATCCCATGACTTTCGACAAAACAAGATTAGTACAACAAGTCGGCCAATTGGAATCCGAGCTATTTTCCCAAAGTCAAGAGATTTTGCAGCGCTATCTGGAATTATAGCGATCGTCCTTTCTAATAATTCAGAAAGGCTCTCGCCCATCATTCATCAAAAGAGCGAGATCCCTTCTTGCATCTGCGTTAATCTGCGTCCATCTGCGGTAAAAAAAGATCGATCGCCCTTTCTAATAATTCAGAAGGGCGATCGCTTTTGCTGAATTTATGATATAATTACCCATCAGTTACAGCTACACTTGCCCACTTCTTTTGATATAAAGGAGTAAAGCCCGTGAAAATAGAAGAATTACTGCAAAGAAAAGGGATTATTCACCGCGATCCAGAAATTATGAGCGGTGTCCCCGTATTTGTCGGCACTCGCGTTCCCTTAAAGACTTTTTTCGATTACCTGGAAGGTGAAAGCGGTTTCGCAGAATTTATTAATGATTTTCCTTACCTAGAAAGTCAGGCAATTAAAGTGCTAGAAAATCTTACTAAGATGATGCTGTCGCTAGAAAGTGATTCCAATGCTTATATTGCTTGATGAAAATCTCTTGAGTCAAAAACTTAAGCAGCCTTTCTTAGATGAGGGTCATTCAATCAGCAATGTTTATGACATGGGGTGGAGAGGGCTAAAAGACCGGGAAATTCTGGATCGATCGGAGAATCATCCTTTTGATGTTTTTATCACCGCCGATAAAAATCTTCCCTATCAACAAAATTTAGCAATTCGTGTTATTACAATTGTGGTGTTAGATTCTAGCAGTACGAGACCCGACCATCTTGTACCTTTGATGAGACAAGTTAGCACTATGATATTGTCGCTACCAACGGGTTCCGCAGTTCGCATTAATGATACTGGGGATGTGGTTTCCATTAGTCCTTGATCGATCGCCCTTCTTGCATCCGCGTTAATCTGCGTCCATCTGCGGTTAAAAAAGATCCAGATCCCTTTCTCACCCATATCCAGAAAGGATCTCGCCCATAATTCCTTCTTTAAAAAGTTGAAAAATTACAAAGCAAACACAATTCTGAGAGCTCGATCGATTTTTAGTAAAACCTCTGGCTCAACTTCACCTCGGATATCCACCAAGCGAGAAAAATAATCTATAGGGCGCGTTTGCAAACAATCTGCAAGAGATTTTTTTGTTAATCTATTTGCTTCTGAAGGTTCAATCTCCACATTACTTCTAATCTTGGCTTTTTTTTCACTCCAAGCAGTAATTGGAACCACCTGGATTATGGGAACTCTCTCATTATAAGTATTGTTAGTCACAATAATGCAAGGTCTAATTTTTCCAGTTTCAGAACCCCTAGTAGGGTCAAGATTGACTTCAATAATTAGTCCCCGTGTCAGTTTTATTCCTTCGGCCATTCTTCTAAACCTAATTCCGCCAATTCCTGTAACTCTGTCTCTTCGGCATAGACTTCCGCATAGAGCATCGCCGATTCTTTCAACTGCTCGGTTTCTAACGCTAATTCCAACCGTTGAATCGCTATTCTAACCAATTCACTAGGATCTTTAAATCCATAGTTTTGACAGAGTTCTAAAAATTTTACCTGCGATTCATCTAGTTTAAATGTTTGCTCTTTCATAGTAAAAATACTAAGAAGGTTCGAGAATTTAGTGGTCTCAAAAGCTATTTTTTTAAGCCACTATTTATATAATAACATACATTTGTAGATACTGCAAAAAACTCGCAAGTATTAATAACACCATATCCAGCCCAAAACTATGAAAAAAATCATCATTGGCATCATGGGCCCTGGCGATAGTGCCACCTCAACCGACTTAGAAAACGCCTATCAACTCGGACAACTCATCGCCGAAGCAGGATGGATATTGCTAACTGGCGGCAGAAATGTTGGCGTCATGGATGCCGCCAACAAAGGAGCAAAATCAGCTAACGGTTTAACAGTCGGCATCCTTCCGGGAAATGACACTCGCGGCATTTCTGAAGCTGTAGATATTGCCATTGTCACCGATATGGGAAACGCCAGAAATAACATTAACGTTCTTTCTTCAGATGTAATAATTGCCTGCGGTATGGGGACGGGCACTGCTTCGGAAATCGCCCTCGCTCTGAAAGCTAACAAACAAGTTATATTGTTAAATCACAGCGCCGAAAGTCAAGTTTTTTTTAAAGGTTTAGCACAAATTAACATCTTTGTGGTAAACAATGCTGTAGAGGCTATGAATCAAGCTCGCGAAATCCTAGTAAATTCAAGATGAAATCCAAGATGAGAGTAAGCAAATTCAACTTTTGTGCGATCGGCATTTTTCTGACTTTGGGGATTTTCGTCAGTACCAAAGCAGACGGAAGAATTGCACAGTTCAGTGTCAGCAATAAACCCACTCAAAAATTAGCACAAACCCTCCCTCCTCCTCCCCCTTTCGCACAGCCTGTTACCGAACAAGAAGCGCCACCTATTCGCAGCGAATCAGTGCCGGATCAAATAGCTTTAGCAACCCATTTGCAGACAATCAAAGCTAGACTCTACGGTGCTTACTGGTGTCCTAATTGTCACACGCAACAAGAACTTTTCGGCAAAGAAGCTTTTACCGCTATTACTTACATTGAGTGCGATCCCAGAGGCAAAGATGCTCAACCCGATTTGTGCAAAGCTGCCAATATTAAAGCTTATCCCACTTGGGAAATTCGGGGTAAATATTACACGGGCCGGCAATCTTTGGAAAAACTGGCTATTTTATCCGGTTATAAAGGCAGCAGCAATTTTCTGCAACCAGTTCCCTCTCCTTAAAAATATCTAAATTAGTTAGCACTCGCACGCGCCGACTAAGAAACCGGGTTTTTGAACCGAGATTGACGGTTTTCAGCAATTATTTTGGTTAAAAACCCGGTTTCTCGCCACCCCTGCGTCCATGACTATAAATGTAAGCTGCGGTGGCGCACTTATGCCGAATGATCGAACGGTAGCTAACTAAAATACTCTTCAACAATTTTCAAAATCCGCGAGGCGGCCAAACCGTCACCAAAGGGATTAATTGCCATTGCCATTGCGTTGTATGCTTCGGAATTGCTGAGCAATTCTGTCGCTGCTGCTGTAATTATATCAGAATTAGTACCAACCAGTTTAGCGGTGCCCGCAGAAATTGCCTCTGGTCTTTCTGTGGTTTCTCGCAATACTAAAACAGGCTTGCCCAAACTAGGTGCTTCCTCTTGCAAGCCACCGGAATCTGTTAAAATTAAATGACATCTCTGAATCGCTCCTACTAATTCGGCGTAATCTAAAGGTTCAGTTAAAAAGACTCTCGGATGGTCGCCTAAAAGAGATTTTAAAGGTTCTCTGACTGTGGGATTTCGATGTAGAGGTAAGAGCAAGGCTGTATCGGGAAATTTATCTAAGATTTGGAGAAATGCCCGCGCAATTCCTGCTAACGGTTCTCCCCAATTTTCGCGGCGGTGAACTGTTGCTAAGATTGTACGATGTTTGCTCCAATCTAAGTTAGGAATGTTGCATTCTGGTTGGCGTTTGGCGACAGAAAGCAAGGCATCGATTACTGTGTTGCCTGTGCGGTGAATTTCTCCCAAAACGCCCGATCGCCCTAAATTCTCCGCAGCCAGCTCTGTCGGGGCAAAATGCAGCCGTGTAAGCTGAGATATCAACCGTCGGTTAGCCTCTTCGGGGTAAGGATTGAACACGTCGTCTGTCCGCAATCCGGCTTCTACGTGACCTACGGGTATTTTCTGGTAAAATGCAGCCAAAGCAGCGGCAAACGCTGTGGTTGTATCGCCCTGAACTAAGACGATTTCGGGCTGCAATTCTTTAAACAAGGCTTCCAAACCCTGCAAACTCCGAGATGTAATATCTGTCAAGGTTTGCTGGTGCTGCATAATTGCTAAATCCCGATCGGCTTTTAGATCGAACATTTGCATTACTTGCTCGACCATTTCTCGGTGCTGACCCGTTAAAATTACTTGGGTGTCAAAGGTTGGCGAACTTTTGAACAGTTGAATTACTGGGGCTAGTTTAATCGCTTCTGGGCGAGTTCCTAAGACGATGCAAACGCGGTGAGTGGCTTCGGGCATGGTAAAATTAGATGTAAGTTTATTGATACTTCGTGGAACAGGCATCTTGCCTGTTTTTGACATTGTTGCAAGATGTCAGTTTATACTCACATCTTGCACCATTCTTAAGAACGGGCAAGATGCCCGTTCCACAAAAACTCAATTTTATTGTGAAACAGGCATCTTGCCTGTTCCTAAATAGGTAATTGACAATGATGCAATATCTCCGTTGATACCTATTCAGTTAATATTAAAACCAAATCGTAGATTTTTAAGCGTTAATTTGTTATGCCCTATCGGTACATTTTATTTTACAAACCCTATGATGTTTTAACTCAATTCACTGACAACTCAGGGGAAGCTAAACGCAGCACTCTCAAAGATTATATTCCTATTCCTAACATTTATGCAGTAGGAAGGCTCGATCGCGATAGTGAAGGTTTGTTGCTGCTAACCGACGATGGGCCCCTTCAGCACCGACTTAGTGACCCGAAATTCGCTCATCCCCGCACTTACTGGGTGCAAGTTGAACGAATTCCTGATGCAAGTGCGATCGCCGCTTTGCAGACAGGTGTCACAATTCAAGATTATCGGACTCGATCGGCAAAAGTGCAATTATTGTTAGAAGAACCCGCTTTGCCGCCCCGCGAACCGCCGATTCGATTTCGCAAAAACGTGCCGACAGCTTGGCTGGAAATGACTCTCACAGAAGGCCGCAACCGCCAAGTCCGCAGGATGACCGCAGCAGTAGGGTTTCCGACGCTGCGGCTGGTTAGGTGTGCGATCGGGCATTTGCGTCTCGAAGACCTCAAACCCGGTGAATGGCGCGAACTAACTCAAGCCGATTTGAGATTTTAGATTTGAGATTTTAGATTGGGGAATTACAGTCAACCGCCTTGACATTTAGGACATTCTTGATATCTGAAACTATTACTGCGACTGCATTTCCCTTCTTCCTTCTTCCGACTTCCATCGGACTGAAATCTGTTACATCCGTTACATCCGTTACATCCGCCCTTGCGAATCCGTTGCCGAACTTCCTTCTTCCTTCTGCTTACTTTCGAGGCGGCAAAATAAAACTCTCGTTTCCATCCTTATCTTTTTGCACCTGAGCTCCCAACTTGACAAGAGCTTGTCTCGCCCTTTGACGCACCAACTTATCAGTTGTTTGAGCATAAACCGTGCTCCAAGCATTAAACCGCACCGGCACGCTATCGGGATCTCGGCGCAAAAACTCAGCAGTTGCTCGAAACATCTGCGCCAATTTCGACCATTCCGGGTTTTTTTCCACCCAATCAGCGGCCATTTCGTGAGAGCGAATTGACTCGGGAATATCCCCCAACAGCAGCAACTCATCAATACCTTTAGTTCGCCACACTATCCACGATTGGGAATGAAGTTGCGGCGAAAGGGAAAGAGCGCTAGTACCGCGCTCTATAAACTCAACAGCAGTTTCAGGCTTTCCTTGATAAAAAGAAATAGCTGTGGAAAGAAACAGGTAGATGTCAGCCCACCTGGGGTCGCGCCGCGTAACTATGTCAAAATAATCTTGGCTCAGATTGTAGCCCGTCACATCTCGCGCTTCGTCGTCGCCAAAATACTGCAAAAATTTGAGAAATGTCCAATCTGCAATTAAATTGTCAAACCCAAAACTAGGGATTGTTTTGAGCATTTTTAGCCGCAGGGCTTCTTGCTGCGCTTCTTGCTGTGCGGCTCGCTTGAAACTGGCAGCAGACATTGCAGAGGGCGACTTTGGCCCCTGAACGCCAACTGGGGACATTCCGCCCAACTGCCCGCTAGACTGCATGGCGACGACCCCCGCCAGCGCTGCTAGGCCGATAGCTCCATTAACGAGCAGGCTCAACCACTTACGCGAAAATTGTTCGATTTTAGCTTCCACGGCACTTTATAAATCCAAGTTTTAAATTAAGTTTATTGAAAGAGAGTAATAATTGGTTGGCGATCGACTAAAAATCTCGTTAAACTGTCCAAAGGGATGGTGGAGCCTCCACACAATAGTTTAAGTAGTAGTGTGAGATTTTTTAGCAATATAAAATCTCAAATCAAAAATCTAAAATCGAATTGAGCCAAATTCAATGAATCAAGCCCGCAAACGCTTTTCAAAGTTACAGGCAGCCCTGTTCAGTGGGGCGATGGCAACAACCGCTTCGATATCTTTGCTCGTTCCCGGCCTGAGTCAATCAGTCCGCGCCGAGCTTCAAGATAGCCCCAAAGCTGTCTTAGACGAAGCTTGGCAAATTGTGAACCGAGAGTATGTTGATGGCAGCTTTAACAAGACTGACTGGCAATTGACCCGCCAAGAACTGTTGAGCAAAAACTATACCTCTCGCGAAGCTGCTTACACCGCTCTCCGTAAAGCTTTGGAGAAGTTGGACGACCAGTACACGCGCTTCATGGACCCGAAGCAGTACGAAGCGCTGACGAATCAAACCTCTGGGGAACTGACAGGGGTGGGGATGAGGCTGGAAGAAGACGAGAAAACGAAAGCGATTAGGGTAGTCGAGCCGATGGAAAATTCCCCGGCCCTGAAGGCAGGGATTCTAGCGGGCGATACGATTTTGGTGATTGACGGCAAAACTACCAAAGGCATGACTGTCTCGGATGCGGCTCAGGTAATTCGGGGCGACGAAGGTACGAAAGTCACGCTGCGGATTGCTCGTGAGGGCAAAAGCGAATTTGACATCACTCTGACTAGGGCGAGAATTGAGGTAGCAGCGGTTCGCTACAGCCTCAAAAATGAAGGCGGTAAGAATGTGGGTTACATCCGTTTGCAAGAGTTTAGCTCGCACGCGGGCGAACAAATGGAGGCGGCGATTAAAAAGCTCTCGGCTCAGAAAGCTGACGCTTTTGTTTTGGATTTGCGGGGGAATCCCGGCGGTTTGCTGCGAGTGAGCATTGATATCGCTCGGATGTGGATGGATACAGGGGCGATCGTCCGCACAGTCGATCGCGCGGGCGATTCTCAGGAAATGAAGGCAAATCGCACTGCGCTCACTGACAAGCCTTTGGTGGTGCTCGTGGACGATAACTCGGCCAGCGCCAGCGAGATTTTGGCCGGTGCTCTGAAGGACAACAAGCGCGCAACTGTGATGGGCGGCCAAACTTTTGGCAAAGCTTTGGTGCAGTCGGTGCATTCTTTGGCTGACGGTTCGGGATTGGCGGTGACGATCGCTCACTACTATACTCCCAACGGTACGGATATCAGCCACAAGGGCGTTACTCCCGATGTTAAGGTGGAAATCACCGACGAACAAAAGCTGAAATTAGCTAACAAACCGATGTTGGTTGCGACTCAGGACGATCCTGCTTACGCGCAGGCGATCGCACTTTTGCGAACTACCGCTTCGTCTCCCCCTCCCGTAACCGCTAATGAGGCTCTTGTTCCTAAAAAGTAAGTAGTTGAAACCGTAATTTATTAACCATAAGGATTAAGATGAAGCCCGCGTCAGCGGGTTTTGTTTTTATGCTTATGGTTATGGGTTATTAAGTAAATTTAGGTGATTTAATGTAAGATGCAGATGGTTGAAAAGCTTGCTCTATGAGCATTATTCCTTCTTCCTTCTACTTAAGTTATTGGTGAATTTATCTCCTGATTAAAGCACATTAGTGGGATGGGAATTTTTTAACCGCAGATATCAGCAGATGAACACAGATGGACGCTGATGGGATTTCTGAGGTGTTTTAGCTCTGAGTTAATTAGTCATTCATGCGCCGGATAAACTCTAAGGGCAAACCGTCTGTATCGGCAATAAAAGCTACTTCGTAAACATTTTGCCCGATCGCCTGTTGAGTCGGTTCTAATAAAACTTTCAAAGCTTGAAACTGGTTTGGTTGGTCTTTAGCAGCTTCTTCAAACCGTTCTTTCAGAGACTGCAACCAGCTAGGTAAGTCAGTTGTCGCCTCAGTTAAATCGAAAGATAAATGATAATATCCAACATAATGCTCGTCTCCGAAAGCATCCGGTGCGGGTTTTGGTTCCGGGATTTGAATTAGTTCGATGCGTCCGTTGAGACCTTCCATCCAACAGGCTAGGGTGTAACCTGTGGTGAAGCGATCGCTCACAGTAAATCCCAACTGTTCGTAAAAGGCGATCGCCCGGTGAATGTTAGCAGTGCGAATCGAGGCGTGGTGCATTCGATTTTAGATTTTAGATTTTAGATTTTAGATTGGGGAATTGGCCAAACAGGGCATTGGGCATTGGTTGCTATCGCCAAAACATTCTAAAAAACCTTGGGCAAATGACAACCAACAAATAACTAATGACTAATAACGAATAGACCTCTCCCATAATTATTGTGGAACAGGCATCTTGCCTGTTCAAAACTGTCTTTTTGGGAGATGTCTAATAACTATTCAAACAACCGAAAATAGGGATATCTAACCGGAACTCCCGGCTCTTTTTCCAAATCAAAATTAATCACTTCCCAGCAAGGGTCCTCTTGAGGATCGGGGCTAAAATCCACAGGCAAACCGTACAGCCTCGGCCGGGGCGATTCCGACTGGCCGCGCCAAGGGGTGCTGCGTTCCAAATAAGCGCTGATTAAGTCCCGATAGCGTTGGGCAACGATCACGCGAGTTGCTCGGTAGCCTTGAGTATAAAGTCGATCGAGCGCTTCGTGAATTTCAAACCGAATCCCGTCCGGGTGCGTGTGCTGGCGATACCATTCATTCTCCCAGCGGCGCCAGTGCCGCCCAGACTGAAGGTGAACCAGTTCCCCCGTTTTTGGATCTGCCTCAAATGCCCCGTGACGCGGACACAAATAGGTATCCGTGAGCGTTAGAGCCGGAATTGTTTGGCGACAGTGGGGACACTGAATTTCCGGGCCAAACATCGGGTATTGCAAGGCAACTTCAATCATTTATTTGCGTCCCAGCATATTTTCTCTGCAAAAGTCGTTAGAGTCGATAGGGGCATTTCTACCCCTACCTCTCCTTCAGAACCGGACGTGAAACTTTCGCTTCATCCGGCTCC
>NZ_JAUBTI010000152.1:0-12002 GCF_036702415.1 Microcoleus sp. D3_18a_C4
GTCCTTTTTGGACGGGCGGGACGCCCATCCCACAATAACAATTAAAATTGTAAGTTATTTAATTCGCGATCCTAAGTTCGTGGCCTACTGCTATGCCGTAACGCGCCGGCTTCGCCAAGGGATACTCGTTGAGATTGCCGCAGCCCAGGGAAAGCAGGAAGAGAGTGGCAATTTCAAGTATGAGTGCGATCGACCCTAGCCATTTTGGGCGCGTTAGTCTGCATCCCTGAGATAATAAACCATTAAACAAGCTCACAGCTAGCTGTGAGCTTATTGCCCGGTAATATAACTCCAATAGCTTTGCAGTCAGGACTTTAGTTTTTCTTCACCGCGATCGAAAGAACTGAAGTCCTCACTACAAACACCTTTTGTTAATCTTCAACTCGTCGGACAGCCATGCGTTGCAGCGGCAGGCTGAGTATGCTAGAAGCAGTCAACAAGTAAGAAAGAACCGTAGTCAGCTTCAAACTGAGCAATAACCAGCTATCCTCTGGTAGGTGAAGTTTTAGCCCGAAAAAAGAGATGCAGTACACTATCCAGTAAGTAAAGCTCATCTTGATTAGGATTTCTTCGCTCAAAGTGCGTGAAGCGAAGCTATCCCGTAGGGAATCGTCCGTTGGCTGCGAGTTGCGATTATCACCCAGCAGGACTAAACCCGCAATAGAAGCCACAAAAGAAACCATAACGAGATAGTCATGCCAGTTAAGCTCAACCATTTCTAAACTCCGCTTGTATCCGAATTTTTGGAATCAGAAATCAGTCTAAAGGATAACTTTTCCCGCTCCAAGCAATAGTTACAAATTGAAACAGCAGGAGTTACAAATCGCAATGAAAACTCACCGCAACCACCAGCTACAGGCTCGTTTAGTCAGTCGCAAAGGACAATTCCCCTTAAATATTGTCAAGTTGGGAGTACCTCGCCTGCATTTTGCCGACCTCTACCACAGGCTACTAACTCTTTCTTGGCCACAATTTTTCATGCTGATTTGTCTCTCCTATACAGTCACAAATTCTTTATTTGCCTTAGCTTACTTGGCGGGAGGAGATTGCATTGCTAACGCGCGGCCGGGTTCTTTCCCAGATGCCTTTTATTTCAGCGTGCAAACAATGGCGACGATCGGCTACGGTTCTATGTATCCGCGCACGGATTACGCTAATACTATAGTCGCGATCCAAGCGCTTTTTGGTTTGTGGGGAGTGGCGATGGTAACGGGACTGGCTTTTTCGAGATTTTCCAGACCAACAGCTAGAGTTATCTTCAGCCGCGTAGCTGCGATCGCTCCTTTTAACGGCGTTCCGACTCTGATGTACCGCACTGCAAATCAGCGTTTTAACCAAATTTTAGAAGCGCAGCAGCGAGCAACTTTGATCCGCGACGAGGTAACATCGGAAGGAGAATTTATGCGGCGTTTTTACGATTTGCAATTGATGCGGAGTCACTCTCCGGTTTTTGCATTAACTTGGACGGTTATGCACGCAATTGAGGAGAGCAGTCCTTTGTACCAACTTACTGCCCAAGACTTGATGGAACACCAAGCAGAAATTGTAATTACGTTAACAGGAATTGACGAAACAGTTTCGCAAACTATTCATGCGCGACATTCTTTTGTGGCGTCTGAAATTATGTGGAATATGCGGTTTGTAGATATTCTTTTGAAATCGGCGACGGGAGGGCGGGTGGTTGATTATACTCGGTTTCACGAGGTGAAGCCTGTTGAATGAAAGTTTTGAGTTACATTTTTATCGAGTTGGGTGTGCAGTACGCTAGGATTAGTAAGGAAATATATTGAATACAATTTGGGATGGTAAGTGCTAAAATAGTTTGAGGAGTGATCCCAATTATATGTGTTTACTACTTAGTACGAATAACGAATATGACACTAAAAGAATTACAACCGCAACTCCTTGCATTAAGTTCCGAAGAAAAAGCTCAAGCTATACAATTACTAGCCCAAAGTTTAAGCAATTTTTGGTCGGGAATTCAAAAGACTCCTGGTGTAATGGGTGGCGAAGCCTGTATCCGACAAACGCGGATTCCTGTTTGGCTGTTGATAAGTTATCGGCGTCAAGGTGCTAGCGATGCTCATATTTTAGAAGGTCATCCCGATCTCAGTGCTGCCGATTTAGTAAATGGTTTTGCTTATGCTGAGGCACACGTGGATGAGATAGACCGAGCAATTAGAGAACAAGAAGAGGCATAAACTGTGGCGCGTATTTATGCAGATGAACAATACCCTCTTCCGGTCGTAAAAATACTGCGTAATTTTGGGCATGATGTCCTTACAGTTCAAGAAGCGGGGAAGGCCAATCAAAAGATTCCTGATGAAGAAGTTCTAGCTTTTGCTGTTAGCACGAATCGCGCCATTGTGACACTAAACCGACCAGATTTTATTCGACTGCACAGGTTAAGTTCTGACCATAATGGGATTATTGTATGCACGAGCGATCAAAATTGGCAGCGGCTGGCGGCGCGGATTAATGAGGCTATTTCTAATCTGGAAACTTTGAGAGGTATGCTGATTCGAGTTAACCGTCCGTCGGACTGAATATAAGTGATAGAATACATCGAGTCTGAAATTCACTTGTACTATGCGAATAATTCATACTGCTGACTGGCATTTAGGGCGGCGTTTCCGAGGGATCGATCGCACTTTTGAAATTGCGATCGCCCTCGAACAGATTTTGAAGCAAGCAAAAGCCTTGGATGTCGATGCTGTGCTCGTCGCAGGCGACATTTTCGACGTACCAAACCCTCCCGCTTACGCCGAACGCATTGCTTATAACTTTTTCTGCGAACTCCAAGCGGCAGGAATTCCCGCAATTGCGATCGCCGGTAATCACGATTCGGCATCCCGCATCGACAGCATCGCGCAATTGCTTTCCCTCGCCGGTGTGCGCGCTTTAGGCAAACCCAGGCTTTCCGCCGACGGCGGCACGATTACTCTCAATACAAAAAGTGGTAAACTTTGTGTGGGAGCGATGCCTTTTGCTTCCGAACAAAGACTGTTAGATGCTAATTCTCTCTGGCAGTCTGGCGATGCCGATCGCCGAAAAGATTACCGCGAAATCGTAGCATATTTACTAGAAGATTTAACCAGGGAGTTTAGAGACAATACTGTCAATTTTCTCATGGGACACATGAGCATTGACGGCGCTCGATTGGCAAAATCCGAAGTCGCTTATTACACGCGAGAAAAATACCTGCTCTCATCGGAAACTCTGCCGCCAGAAGCTCAGTATGTTGCCCTCGGACACATCCACATTCACCAGCGGATTTCTGAGACTTCTCCCGCTTATTATTCCGGTTCTTTGATTCAGTTAGATTTTGGAGAAGCGGAACAGGAAAAAGGATTTTGCTTGATAGAAGTGGAGCCGGGAAGTCAGCCAAAGGTGGAATTTAAGCCTGTGGCTTGCCACAAGCCGTTAAAAGTGCTTAAATGTCATAACGACAATCTCGATGAAACTTTACAAGCTCATCAGTATCATCCGGGTTTCTTGAAAGTAATTGTCGAACTGGACAGTCCGCAAATCGGACTTGCCGATCGAGTGCGCCAAATCTGTTCTCAAGCGCTGTTAATTGAACCGCGCTATCCAGATGCAGCGCTAGAACCAACCGAAATAACTAATATCGATCCCAATAATTTCGATCCGGCAGCCGAGTTTTGCAACTATTACCAAAACCGATTGGGAACGACACCGAAACCGGCAGTATTGGAGGAATTTAAAAATTTGTACAAGAAGTTTAAGGAAACAGTTAACAATTAAATGGGTAAAAAGATACAACCTACACTCTCAAATTTCACATAGTTTTAAGACTGAAACCCACGCTCAATGTCGCTTGTAGTTGAGTCTAGATCCCCCTAAATCCCCCTTAAGAAGGGGGACTTTGATAATACTCTTGTTCCCCCCTTGTTAAGGGGGGTTAGGGGGGATCGGGAAGACTGTAGAAGGAAGACAGTAGACCTGAATATAACAATCTAAAACCCCAAATCCCAAATCTAAAATCAGTATGCGTCCACTCGAACTTATTCTCGAAGGATTTACCAGCTTCCACCGCGAACAGCGTTTAGATTTTTCTCAACTCGATTTGTTTGCAATTACTGGTGCTACAGGTGCGGGCAAATCTTCACTGCTAGATGCCATGACTTACGCTCTTTTTGGCACTACTACTCGCAGTGGCAAACAAGTAAGTGATTTGGCGAGTCAAGGCAGCGAAAATTTAAAAGTGCAGTTGCGTTTTGCTGTGGGTTCGGCACAGTATCGGGTGACGCGAAGGTGGCGTTTCCGTCCGAAATCTCCCGAAAATAAGGTGATTTTGGACAACTGGCAAAATGGCCAATGGGAAACTTTGGGGACGAGTATCGTTGCTGTTCAAAATACCATTGAACAGATTTTAGGAATGGATTTTGATACTTTTACGCGAGCAATTGTTCTACCTCAAGGCAAGTTTGATGAGTTTATTAAAGGGGATACATCAAAACGCCGGGAAATTTTGCGACAGCTAGCCGGATTTGAGATTTTTGAGCAGATGCGGAAGGAAACAAATGAACTCGCAAAGCTGCTGAAACAGGAACGGGAAATGGTGGAAAGGCAGCTAGGTGAGTTAAGTGCGCCGACGGCGGATGAGGTGGATCAAAGACGATCGCAACTTGTGATTTTAGAGCAGCAGTTGCCTGAGCTCGATCGCGCCGTTATGAAAGCTCAGAAGGATCTAGATGAAGAGGAACAGCTATTTTCGCAACTCGCTCGCTGGCAAGAGCTGCAACAACAACTGGCTAAATTAAATGCTAATTCCGCCGAGGTTACAATTTTAGCACAGCGTTTAGAAAGAGCGCAAGCTGCCAATCATTTACAGGGAGATTGGGCTTTAGTGCGATCGGCTCGCAGTCAGTATGAAACTGCCCAAAGTGCCTCGGTGGCAGCGCGAAAGCAGTTAATTAAAGCTCGCTCTGAGCTGGCAGTAGAGCAGCAGCAACTTGACGCGGCAAAAGCCAAAGAAGAGGTGCTAGCGCCACAAATTAAGGCTCGCGAAGATGCTCTAGCTACTGCTAAAGTATATGAAGAACAGCGCGCTCAATTAGAAAAAGAAGTGGCGCTGGCCCAAAAAATTCAACAGGAAAAACTCCGCCTTTTTATGGCAGCAGATAAAGACCTGCAAACTGCTAACACTAAAATTCAAGGTGCGGGTTTTCGAGTTACTCAAGCAGCGGCACAGCTCGAACAGTATGCGCGGGGAGGAAAGCGTTTAGAGCAATTGCAGCAAATTTCACCCTTATTGATGGAACTTCAGCTACTTACCAAGCAGCAAAAGAGTCAGCAAGAACAGTTGGATAAATCTCTGGCCCAAAAGGAAATCGCTCAAAAAAATTATGTGAAGGCTACCACTAATTTAGAAGCAGTTGAACTCAGGCTAAAAGAGTGCAGCCGCGAGTTAGAAGTGGCGGAAACTGCTAATGCGGAAGCGGCACGTTTAGAGAGTGTGGCTGCTATCAGAATGTCGCTTAATTCTGGCGATACTTGCCCGGTGTGCGGGGGGGTGCATCCTGAGAGCGAGAGCCTCCCTCCTTTGCCAGATTCTAATATTGTCGATGTCGCTGGTTTGCGGCGGAAATTTGCGGCGGCAAATCAGCTTTTTCAAGATGCTCAAAGGTTGGCTGCTGAGGCAAAAAGTACAGCTTCAGCTTGCCAGCAAAAAGAGTCGGAAATTGCTCAAATGCTCGAATTAACTGCGAATAGAGTTGCCGAATTGCAGCAGCAAATCACTCAAGTTCTGGAAAATCCTCAGTGGGAAAGCTTGGGGTTGCAGCAGGAGTTGGCAATCCTTAAAGAGAGCGATCGCCAATACCGCGAAACCGAACAGCAGTTCCAACTGGCATCATTGGAATATGATAATTTTCAGGAAAGATTTAATTTTGCGGTGGCGACTCAAGCAGCTAAACAGCAAGAATATCAAGATGCGATCGCCGAATCAGACCGCCGCCAGCAGCAGTTCCAAAGTTGTGTAAATGCGCTTTATCAAATTACGGAATATCAACCTTATGCTAATTTAGCAAAAGTCTTAGAACAAGACAAGCAAGACTTGGCAAATCTGCTAAAAGTTGCCGAAAAATCCTATCAAACTGCTCAAAATAAGGTTATTCAAGCAGCAGAGAGAGAGCAACAAGCTGGAGAGGCTTTTGGGCAAGCCCAAGCCCAGAAACAGCAGCTAAACCTGGATTGGTCAGCAAAATTAACGGCGGCTGATTTCACAGAAGAGACATTTTTAGCAGCGGTTGCGACTGTTAAGGAACAATCAGACTGGGAAAATGCTATTCGCTCTCACCGCGAATCAAAAATTCAGTTAGAAACGCGGGCAAAAGATTTGAGCGAGGCGATCGCAGGCAGAACTACCGATGAGAATAATTTAGCACAAGTGCGATCCTCTCCGAGGGCTGCGCTAACGGCAAAACATACCGCCCAAGAAAACCTCAAACAAGCCAACAACAACCGCGCCGAACTGTTAGCTTGGATTCAAGTAGCAGCCCAAAATCTCGAACAAGCCGAAAGACTGTCACAGCAAATCACAAATTTCACAGAACAAGAGCAAACTTATCACACCTTAGCGCAGAATCTCAAATCCAACGAATTTCAATCTTACATTCTAGAACATTTAGAAGCAGAATTAGTCGGCAGCGCCACATTGATTTTGCAAGAATTAACCGAAAATCGCTACAAACTAAAAAACCAAGACGGCGAATACTGGGTAGCCGATAATTGGAACGGCGGCGAAGCTAGACGAGTCCGCACTCTTTCGGGCGGCGAAACCTTTGCCACTTCCTTATCAATGGCTTTAGCTTTGTCAGAAAAACTGTCTCAAGGAGCTCACTTGGGCAGCTTGTTTCTCGATGAAGGATTTGGTACTTTAGATACCGAAACTCTCGAAAGCGTTACTCAAATTCTAGAATCTTTGCGGCAGCGAGACAGGCTGATTGGAGTGATTACCCACGTTCGAGAATTGGGCGAAAGATTGCCCGCACAAGTTAAAGTGTCTAAATCCCCCCAAGGTTCTAGAATAGAAGTTGAAAGAGTTTAAGTCTCTACTTTTTCGATATATTGTAGTTTGTCTAGAATTGTGTTTCTTCTTCTGTAAAGATAGGAGGCCACAATTCTGAAACGGGCAATTCCCAACCAGGGAAAAGTTCTGGTAATGTTAAGATATCGCCATTTTGTAAAATTTGTGGTTCGCCAGCCGCTCGATAAATCTTCACTGTTTCTGCATCAGGATCGATCGCAATTCCAACAATCGCTCCGAGCTCAACAAACTTCAAAACCTTGGTTTCGATAGGCTGCGTGCGATCGCTTTGAGACTTAATCTCTACCACCAAATCGGGAACCAACTGTCCAAAATAACGCGGACTTTGGCGCAATCGTGCGGCGCGCACAAAGGAAACATCGGGCGCTTTGACGTTAGTATCTGGCATAATAAAGCCGCCTGCGGAGTCAAAAACTCGTCCGAGACGGCGGGGATTTACCCAAGCGAAAAGAAAGGCAATGAGACGGCTGCTGATTTCACTGGATACGATGTCAGATGGGCCCATAATTGAAAGTCTCCCGTCTTCTAGTTCAATTTGGTAATCTAAACCCGCTTCGGAAAAAGCGGTTTGAACTTGCTCAACATCTTTGACAGTCATCGTTGACATAGGAACTTTCTCCTGTTATGAGCTGATATTTCATTTTAGCACGATCGCTATTTTCAATCTATAATTTAGTCAAAAATTTAGACTTTTTACTTGTTTGTCGGCACTTGCTAAGTTATAATTATCGCAATAGATACTTTTTGAATATAGTAAAACAGTTTTTTAAATCATGTCAGCCAAAGATATCTTTCACAACACAGTACGTGCGGCTTTGGAGAAAGATGGATGGACAATTACTCACGATCCTCTGTTTCTAAAAGTAACTTCTCAAGTAAAAATGCAGATAGATTTGGGAGGAGAGAAATTACTTTCTGCCGAAAAGGGGAGGCAAAAAATAGCAGTAGAAGTAAAAAGTTTTGTGGGCTTGTCGGCGCTGTCAGAATTCCATACGGCTGTTGGTCAATTTCTTAATTATCGAGTAGCATTGGAAAAATTGGAATCAGAACGAGTGCTGTATTTGGCAGTGCCTACAGATATCTATCAAGATTTTTTTACAGACTCGTTTGTTCAAACTGTGTTAGAACGATATCAAATAAAGATGCTGGTTTTTCATGTGAAGGGACAGGAGATAACATTATGGAAAGATTAGATTATCGCCAGTTAGTTCAGAAAGTCATACATCAACACGCGACAGAGCAGTCTGAGCAAGATGTAGAAACCACTGAAATTGTTTTCGATACGGAACGCGACCGCTATTTATTGTTGTATGTGGGATGGCGGGATGAAGAACGAATTCATGGATGTCCCATTCATGTTGATATCAAAGATGGAAAGATTTGGATTCAGCGCGATTTTACGGAAGTAGGAATTGCCAATCAATTTCTAGAATTTGGAGTCCCTCAAACAGATATTGTGTTGGGATTTCGAGCGCCTTATGTACGGCAATTTACTGGATTTGCGATAGCGTAAATCATTAAATAATCTCAAAAAAAAATCCCCACAACCCCGACTTCTGCAATACTTCGGGGTTCTAATCTGTAAGTTCTGTCAATCTACTTAACGCCCCAAGAAACAAATATTATATGAAAAATTACCCCACTAGAATGCAATCGGTACAGTCGCCCATAATTCCAGTAGTTGGCGAACTGATTCGCCAAAATCCGGGAACGATATCATTAGGACAAGGCGTAGTTTACTACAATCCGCCACAAGAATCATTTGAAAAAATCCCCGAATTCTTTGCAAATCCCGATAATCACAAATACAAAGCCGTGGAAGGAATTCCACAATTACAAGATGCTATTGCAGCCAAACTTAAAACCGATAACGACATAGAAATTAACAGCACAAACTGCATTGTCGTTACCGCAGGCAGCAACATGGGATTTACCAACGCTATTCTCGCCATCACTTCTGCGGGAGACGAAGTTATTATCCAATCACCTTATTACTTCAATCACGAAATGGCGGCAATTATGGCAAATTGCCGACCAGTGATAGTAGAAACCGACGCCAACTATCAACTTAATATCGATGCTATAAAAAAAGCAATTACCGACAAAACGCGAGCCATCGTCACCGTTTCACCTAACAACCCAACTGGCGTCGTTTATCCGGGCGAAGCACTCCGGGAAGTTAACGAAATTTGTCGCCAGCACAACATCTATCACATCAGCGATGAAGCTTACGAATATTTTACTTATAACGGCGTAAAACACTGTTCGCCCGCCGCTTTTCCCAACAGCAGCGAACATACTATTTCTCTGTTTAGCCTCTCCAAAGCCTACGGTTTTGCGAGTTGGCGGATCGGGTATATGGTAATCCCAGAACACTTGCTCGTTTCTGTGAGAAAGATTCAAGATACAATCTTGATTTGTCCGCCGGTAATTTCTCAGTATGCAGCCCTGGGAGCCTTGCAAGTTGGTAGAGGTTACTGCGATAATTATGTAAGGGCGATCGCATCTGTGCGCCAACTCGTATTAGACGAACTCAATACTATCCAAAACTTGTGTACAATTTCCCCAGCCGCCGGAGCCTTCTACTTTTTCTTGAAAGTTGATACTGAACTCGATACAATGGAATTAGTAGAACAATTAATTCGCGAATATCATGTAGCAGTGCTTCCCGGTACAACCTTCGGCATGGATAACGGCTGCTATTTGCGCGTTGCTTACGGTGCTTTGGAGAAAGCAACCGCCACCGCAGGTATTAGGAGATTAGTTAAAGGTTTGAAGACAATTTTAAACAAGTAAAATAGGAAATTTAAAAATGGTTGCCACGAACTTGAAAGCAAATACAAATATTCAAGATACCTCCGCTGCCAAACTGGCAGATTTGCGCGATTTGATGGCAGATTACGAATTAGATTGCTATTTAATCCCAGCGGTTGACGAACACTTAAATTTATCAGTTCCAGCAGCTAAGCAGCGGCGGGCTTGGATGTGCGGTTTTACGGGTTCCGCTGGTGATTTGTTGGTTGGCAAAGATTCCGCTTGGTTGTTTGTGGATTCCCGCTATTACGAACAAGCCGAATTGCAAGTCGATACGGGAATTATTCAAATATCGAAACTCGGGTTAGAAGGAAATTTAACCTTAATTGAAACTTTAGAAAAACTGGCTGTAGAATCGGCCGAAAAATCAAGGAAAATTCGCCTTGGTTTTGACCCATTTACCGTAGCGACAGAGCAATATCAAAATTGGGTGAAAAAATTTGCAACGGCGGAGATTGAGCTCATACCAATCCCGGAGAATTTGACAGACAAAGTGCGATCGCAAACTCCTTGGCAAACAGCAGAGACTTTACCCGCAATTGATGCAGAGCCCATATTTAGCTTACCTGTATCCCTGACAGGAGAAACCGCCGCCGAAAAATTAGCCAGAGTCAGGGAAGCGATGCAAAAAGCCAACATTGATGTGCTTCCAATTACCAACCTGAATCAAATAGCGTGGCTGTTCAATCTCCGAGGCTCGGATATTCCCCACATTCCCATTTTCATATCCTATGCCATTGTCACCACAGATTCAGCGTTTTTGTTTACAAATCCCGAACGAATTTCGCTAGAAATCAAGCAAGAATTGCGGGCGGATGTAACTTTGCTTCCCTACGCAGACTATCCGCATACATTAGAAACTTGCGTAAATTTGCCACATAAAGTTCGGGTACTTTTAGACCCGAAACACAGCACAGCAGGCACGTACCAGTTAATATTAAACCATCAAGAAGCGCAGTTTTACAACATCGAAATAGTTTTTGAGACACATCCGGTAGAAGGGATGAAAGCTCGCAAAAATCCCGTAGAAATTGAGCAGATGAAATCAGCCAATTTCAAAGCAAGTCGAGCGAAAACTTTGGCTTTAAAGTGGTTGACAGAACAGCTAGAAAATGGTAATGTAGTTACCGAGTTTGATGTCAAAGAAAGCATCGAAAATTTTTACCAGCAAGAAACAGATTTTCAGACTTTAACTTTTAGAACGATCGCCGGTGCGGGAGCCAATAGCTCGATCGTACATTACGGAACCCCCAGCCCTGAAATAACGTTAAAACCGGGCGAACTGCTGTTATTGGACTCAGGCGCACAATATTTAGCAGGTACAACCGACGATACGAGAACAGTAAGTATCGGAGAACCGACGGCGCTACAAATAGAACACTACACCACAGTGTTAATCGCGCACATCAACTGTGCAATGCAGCAATTCCCCAAAGGAACAACGGGAGCGCAATTAGATGCGATCGCCCGTGCGGTATTATGGCAAGAACAGCTAGACTACGGACACGGTACAGGGCACGGAGTCGGCGCGTTTTTAGCCGGTCACGAAGGGCCAAACGGCATCAGCAAATCGGTACAATATCCCCTAGAAGCCGGAATGGTAACGAGCATCGAACCGGGATATTACGAACCAGGATGGGGCGGAATTCGCATCGAAAATCTCTATGTTGTCAGGGAAATGCCATCCAAAAACAGTACGGTTTGGTACGGATTTGAATCGCTGACGTATATTCCGTTTGAGCGCAAATTAATAAATGTCGATCGGCTGTCAAAGACTCAACTCGCATGGTTGAATAACTATCATGCTGCTGTAGTCGAGAAACTGGAACCCGTACTTGATGGAGCAGCAATTGAATGGTTGAAAAAAGCCGCCGCACCCTGTGTGATATCAATTCCGGTTGCACCGGAATGATACCGAGGACACTGCAATGCTCATAGATGTCAACTTAAGGTCAAACCGAAAGTCCGACAGGGGTTGAAACCCCTGTCTCAAAGCGAAAGTCCTCTTAAGAGGACTGAAGAACTCATTAGTCCTCTTAAGAGCGTTCCACCGGCGTCGCACGCCGGTTATGAATAAAAGAAACAGTAAAGCTAGCCCAAAAGTGGCCAGCGATCG